>JASFFJ010000488.1:0-6100 GCA_050124355.1 Desulfobacterales bacterium
AAAAGGTATGACCTTTTAATTCGCGCAGGCTGCTGCCGCTTTCCACATCCCACAGCCGGATGCTCTTATAATTGGATGCGGAGGCCAGCGTCTTGCCGTCGGGGCTGAAGGACACACTTGTGACAGAGGACTTATGGAAATTTGCCGATGGAGAAAACCATCTTTCGGCAAAGGCTGCTTTGATGGTTTCCGGCGCCAGTAACGCATTGGCAGACTTCATGCTCAGCGCCATCCTGTCAGGTCCTATTTCCTGCTTTAGCGCCGCAGCGGTATAAAGCCAGGCCTGTTTGTAGTCACCGATATCGTTATCGTCACGAGCATCTTCCAAGGCCTGAAGCGCCTTTTCTTCAAACACCTTGGCGAGGTTGTAATTGGCTTTGTGAACTGCGTTGCGGGCGAGAACGGCCTGTTCTTCGGCGCGACTCTGTTGAAAAAACGCGTACGTTCCTGCAATCACAGCCCCAACTAAGAGCAATATCGAAACCGTAAATGCCAATCGCAGGCGCCGGGCACGCTGTCGTTCCTTCTTAAGCTCTTGTGCATAAATTTCAGCACCAATCGGCAAAATTGTACCAATAATCTGGCGCCGGATTGCATCCGTTTTCTCCTTAAACGCTGTTTCGGTCAAGCTTCTCCATTCATTCTCAACCAACGCGATCCGTTGAATGTTAGGATAGCGTTCAGCGATTTGTGATGGTACAAATCGCAAGCCCTCCATTAAAGGATCAATCAAAATTGGAGCTACTTCTCGGTGTTTAAGCCACCAGTCAATCTCCTGGTGTACATAATCTTCCGGTCCTTCGTTTAGCTTAGTCCCTGGAGTGCAGATTACGATCATTGCACGTGCCTTCTCTAAATACGGCCTGTGCAACTCCATCCAGTCTTCGACACCAGGCATCGTCTCGTCGAGATAGACATCTAGTTTAATGGCCTCACCGTCTGGCCCGGTTGTTTCCCACTTATCCAGAACCTCATGCAAACGCCGTGCGGCATTAATCCCGTCGACGTGACGATAGCAAATGAAAATTGGCCAAAGTTGTGGAGTCGTTGTCATGCTGTATCTTGTTCTGTTGCCTTGTCCAGGTATAGTAGATTAGTGATGTGCGAAAAATATGCCAATGATTGTTAAACTTGAGATAAGTAAATGGATATCTGTTAAAGATTTAGATCTGTAATTTACTCGAAAAATTGGGATATCACAAATTGCTCCGAACGACAGATACGTAGATGAAATACAAAAAAATTATGGCCTCTAAAAATCTGTTATCTCTTGTTGTTTTTTAACTTGCTGAAGATGTAATATATAAAATGCATCCCACACTCTATTTGGTGCTGTCAACGCCTTAGATTCCTGAGCCTTAATGCTTCATCGACCAGTTTTGCTATTTTTTAGCATTTTATGTTAAAACCGAATTGAGGGCTTCGCTCATATCTTGAATTTTATAGGGCTTCTTGACAGCTTCCTGAAAACCATATGCCCTAAAATTTGACATAACCGGATCGGTAGAATACCCACTGCTAACAATGGCCCTGACCTCTGGATCTATTTCCCGAAGTTTCCGTATCGCTTCTTTGCCTCCCATCCCTCCTCGAACGGTCAAGTCCAAAATGACCGCATCGAATGCGCTGCCTTCTTTTAAAGCTTGCTGGTATAAATGAACCACTTCCTCGCCATCTTTAGCCACAGTAACCTCGTAATCACCAATTTTCTGAATCAGGTCGACGGCAAGTTCTCGAATAAACGATTCATCATCCATAAACAAGATCTTGCCTATACCTGGCACGATGGAGATTTTGTTCTCTTCCGATTCGGAGTCAAGTTCCTCAATGGCAGGCAAGTAGATGGTAAATATTGTACCTATCCCCAGTTTGGAATCGACTGTGATTCGACCACTATGTTTATCTATGATGGAAAACGCCACAGCAAGTCCCAAGCCGCTGCCTTTTTGCTTGGTTGAAAAATAGGGGTCGAATATTTTTTTCAAATGTTCTTCTTCTATTCCTATCCCACGGTCCTGGAAGGTCAATTTCACATATTCACCGGCTTCAAGCGAAAGTGCATTATTTCGCAATAAATTAATTCTTTCTCCATGAATTTGGATGATCCCGCCATCGGGCATCGCTTGTTCTGCATTTATGACAAGGTTTTGAATGACTTGGGAAATCTGTCCTTCATCAACCCTGCTAAATAGCATATTCGATCGGAAGGCGAATTCGCAATTTACTTTCGATCCCCTTAATGCAAAAAGGGAAGATTCTTCTATTAGATTTTTTAAATCACCTGGTTTTTTTACAGGTTCGCCGCCTTTGGAGAAGGTGAGAAGTTGTTGGGTCAAATCTTTTGCACGCAGCGCAGCCTTTTCCGTCGCCTCCAGGCTCCTTAGAGCGTCATCCGGCGAACCAATGTCCAGTTTCGCTAGTGATACGTTGCCTACGATTCCAGCCAATAAATTATTGAAATCATGTGCGATACCACCTGCAAGCAACCCTAATGATTCAAGCTTTTCAATTTTGAGTAATTCTTTCTCGATTCTACGGGTTTTGGTAACATCACGGAATACCAACACAACTCCTACGATGCGCTTTGCTGCATCTAAGATAGGGGCCGTTCGCCCAGCGATGCTGTACTCGTCGCCATTACGGCTGATTAGCAACGTATTGTTATTCAATTCCATAATATTATCGCTGTCAAGGACCTCTTGCATCGGGTTTTCGTGGGGTTTGCGAGTCATTTCATCGACGGTCGTAAAAACTTCCTGCAAGGGCATCCCGATGGCTTCCGATTCCCTCCAACCTGTCAGTTGCTCGCCAACACGATTGATAAGGGTAATGCGGCGGTGCCGGTCTGCGGTGATGACCCCATCACCAATGCTTTTCAATGTCACTGCCAAAAGCTCTTTTTCGGCGTTCAACCGTTCTTCCGCCCGCTTACGTTCAGTGATATCACGGGTAATTCCCAGAACGCTAACAGGTCGTCCACTTTCGTCACGGATGAAGGTCATCGTTGCTTCGGCCCATGCAAATGAGCCGTCTTTGTACAATTGCTCTACCTCTACAATTCTAGATCTATTCGGGTCTACATCTTGGATTCCGTCAATGTCCAGCTCATCTTTCAAAAGGCGCATTACACGCTGCAGTGAGGAAGAGGCCAATGTTTCTTCCAAAGACAACGCCATCGCCTCTTCCGGCGTGAACCCCCGTATCTTCTGAACCGAAGGACTGACATAGTTGAACCGCATGGTTTCCAAATCAAAGGTCCAGATAATATCAGTCAGATTTTCTGCCAATAGCCGGTACCTACGTTCTGAGGCCTGTAAATCAAAAGCATAGGTCTCTAGTTGCTTTTTTGATTCAGCCAGATTTTGATTGGCTGCTTCCAGACCACCGGCAAGCCTTTTGACTTCTCCATATTTTTCTTGGATTTCTCGATTGGCCACCATTAAATCTTCAATGGCCTTTTGATAAACACGCCGCCGTCTAAACAGTCGTTTTATAAATGAGCCGGTGCTCATAGAATCCCATTGGACACGGTACAGGCACCCTTTGCATCCCTGCTTGGGTCTATCCGGCCACTTCCTACTACCATAGGTTTCAGGCGTCACCTGGCACTCGATTTCTTCCACGTGCGCGATCGGCATATCAAACATAGTGGGTATACCTGCCAGTACCCCTCGTGTGTAGTCGCAATCAAAACGGGTTTTCTGAGAATTATTATGATAGCGATCTTCTAACAGCACCCATGAATTGCCCTGCTTATGAATATAAACATCCCCATTTCGCTTCAGCAATTTGTTGTACTTAGGGGCTTGAGCATAGATGAACTTAGGATTCGCTGTCAGCCTCACAATGCGATCCAGAAGTCCAAGCGAGCCAAAGCGTTCGGAAGCCAGCGTCATTTTGTAAACGGCATCTTCATCACCGAGGATATCAATCATTCGGTCGTAAAGAGTTTGCAAAAACGCGTGAGAGACCCAGTTATGGGGGTTTAAGAGATATTTCTCACTCAGGTCTACCCCATCCAAAAGGTAGCCGAGTGACCCGTTGTTTGCTTCTCTTACAAACATCAGCAAAGTTCGCGTGACGCGGCAACTAATTTCTTTTTCCATTGAGGCACTCATGATTGGTCAGATATTTCTGGTAGGCTGCAGTTGGGCTTGAAAGACCTGTCCCGCTTTCTCGAAACCAGTCCGGGGTAGGTACATAATCAGGCTTGGGATAGGCGCCAATAGTTGTTGTAAGCAAGGCCATGATACGCTCCTGTCAAAAAGATAAACCCCTTAGTTGCAACGTTGGCGTAAACTTGATCATTTGAGCAGATGCGACCGAATAAACTCCGAGGTGGCGATAGGATCTCTTTTTTTAATCAGGTCTTCAACTTCAGTCATTCCGACAGATTCAAGAATTGACTCCAGTTTTTGTAAGTAAAGGACACTTGATTTTATCGCACCATAACCATCTTCTCGGTAAGGATACTGATCCATTGAGTGCCAGCCGTCATAATTCGTCTTTTTTAGCCAAAAAAGTATTTCAAAAAACTCGGTTAACCGCAGCGACCCGACGATCATATCGTCATCCCAGGCACTATAGTTATCGTTATAGTGCATGTGAAATAATTTGTCTCCCGCCATTTTGAACAAGGAAATGGATTCCCCGACATTTTCATAGGCCGCAAAAGCGTGCCCCGTGTCAATACACGCACCGACGTTTTCCATATCCAACTCTTTGATCAATAAAATGGTATCCGCAGCTCTGGCCAGATATGAATGGGTTCGCGGCTCTTTCAGTTTGTACTCCAGGGCAAACTGAACACCCTTCTTGGCGGCATAAAGTGCACTTTCCCTGATCCCTTCCAAAAACCATTGTCGCTCTTCCATATAATCCGTGCACAAGGCATAATCATAGCCATCCTGGCCGGGCCAAATGTTGAGCAGATCACAATTCATCTCGACTGCCATATCCGTGCAGGTATTGACCTCTGAGACGGCGGCCCTGCGAATATCGCCGTTTACAGACGAAAAACTGCCATTTCCCCATTTTTTTCGACTGAAAAGATCGGGAATAATCGATACACAGGTCAATCCAACATCTTCTAACTTCTGCTTCATCTCTCTGACATTGGATTCATCAATATCCCAGGTACCAACCAGTTCTATACCTTTGACCCGGTTAATCTGAGATGCCTGTTTCAGCATCGTATCTTTGTCCAATTCCTCTTTATAACCGGATGACAGAAAACGGTCACAGGTATTTCCTAGATTTCCCAGTATGATCGAATAGTTCATAGACATGTTACTATCTCCTTTAAAAATGATAGATACGGAAATATTGCTCAGAGAATCAGCGACCACCAGCAGAGCTGGGTGTATGAGGATGGCCCCTTGAAGGGGCCGGGGCCACCACGGCTGGTGGCCGCTGATTCAATTCATAAGCCGCCGGCATCGATGAGGCTTGCACCCATCAAGAATGCCCTCGCGGTAATGGTAGAACCTTTTAACTTCTAACACCGCCAAGGCGGGGTGGCTTATCAAAGGAGTTACATGACGTTGCCGTCAGGGCCGATGACTCCCTTCACTAAAATAAAACAACCGTAAGGTCTTCTCTCCGAAGTAGAAACGACCGCATACGCTTGCTTTGCCCGTTCATAAAAGGCATGTCGTTCTATTGAACTGATTGGCCAGTCTCGATCTGAGAAATTATCTACACTTTTTTTGAAGTCATTGTGAACCTCCAATACTTCATCGGGTTTACCGACAACCTGCATATATAGAACAGGGAATTCAACAAAACTATCCAGTGGAAACACAGAAAGGATTGCATGAGCTGCTTCTGATATTGTATTGCCATCCAGGCGGATGAGGCTGCCGTAGGTTGTTTGAGCGGCAATGGAATCGGAAGGGAAGTTACAATCGGCCAGAACCAGTTCATCACCATGTCCCATGGCACGCAAAACATACAAAAGTTCCGGAGTTAACAATGGATTAAGATTTTTTAACATTTGGCCTCCTTTAGACAGGTTCAACGTAATTTAGATCAAAACCATAGCAAGCTTGCTTGCCAAAGTCAAAAATTATGGCTGGTTACTCAATTCATAGGCCACCGG
>JASFFJ010000489.1:0-6090 GCA_050124355.1 Desulfobacterales bacterium
TGAAAAGGTCGATGGAAACATGTCCCTGATAAAGCTGGGTGTAGCCTAAGGCAAATGCCGTTGTCACCGCGGCCAGCCAACCGATGGTCTCAACGGTTCCTGCCATCGGTCGGCCGAACATGCGCAGCACCATTTCCCCCACCGTGACCACTACCATGGCAACCAGGGAAAATCCCGCTACAAAGGCAAGTCCTCGATTCAGGATCGAGTTAAACCTGTCGAATAGGTCCACAATATATCTCCCAAACAGTTCAGGTCCTTAAAAAAAATCATTGAGGATTTCGGCCGACATGCCACTATCCAGCGGTGTCCAGTCGCCCAGTTCTCCTTTTATCAAACAGATGACGGAGAACTGAAAACAGGGTGCTGGAGCCGACTGAGGTGATAAAAATTCACCTGTAACCTTATGCACATAGGCTCAATTTCTAAACCGTTTTTGTACCGCGAATTTGGTTTCAGGTGTCTGGTTTCAGGTGTCAGGAAAGGTAGGCGCAATAGGATATCCTGAACATTGACACCTGACACCTGAAATCTCTCCTATTTGTATTCCTGGGCGTACTTGTCTCTGATCTGCTGCAGGCGCTCAAGAAATTTATCTGCGGGCAGGCCCTTGGCAGTCATCTCTTTTTGCCAATCTTGCACCATCGGCGCCAGCCGGGTATCCCATTGGGCTTTTTCGTCGGCCGAGAGTGTGTGGATCTCGAGATTGTGATTTTTCTTAGCCCAGGCGAGCGCCTCCCCCACGTTTTGCTTGTCGTGGTACTGTCCCGTCCATACGGCCATCTCGCGGGAAAGGTCATCGATGACCTTTTTAACGCTATCTGGAAGGCCGTCCCATTTTTTCTTGTCCATTACCGCTGCAAATGTGACAACCACGGTGGGATATTCGGTCACGTGGTGCAGAAGTTCGGCGAGTTTGAAGTCCTTTAAGACCTCGCGGGATGTCATGGTCCCGTCGATGACGCCGGTCTGGACCGACTCCGGCACCTGGGGCATGGGCATCCCGACGGGGGCGGCACCCAGGGCTTTTAATACCGGTACGCCGGTGCCCGCCGCACGCAGTTTCATACCTTTTAAATCCTCAAGGTTTTCCACCGGGTCTCTGGATTGGATGTGACCGGGCTCCGTCGTAAACATGGTGATGATCTTAAATTTATCGTATTCAGCGGGCTTGAATTCCATCATCAGATCCAGCAGCGTTAGACTGGCCACCGTGGCATTCGGGAAATTAACAGGCAAGGCGACCCCTGAGGTGAGGGGGAAACGACCCGGGTCGTAGGAAGGGGAGCCCAGACCGATATCGGCCACACCCCTCAGTACGCCATCATACATATCCCTGGCCCCCAGGAGGGTACTGCCCGGAAATGTCTGGACCGTGACCAATCCATTCGTGCGTTTTCCGATTTCTTCGGCCCAATGTGCCATCTGCTTGCCGGGGAAGGTACGCGCCGGGGCAAAAAATGCATACGTGAGCTTGATCGGTTTATCCTCGGCTTGGGCGAGGGACAAAAAGCCGGCGCTGCATACGAAGGATACGGCGAACCCTAACACAACAAGAATCGTTATCTGGCGGTTGATTTTCATGGTATCTCCTTTTTTTTGGTTTGGGTAGTACCCGTTTCCGGTGGGCGGTCACTCACAATTCCACCGGAGAAATTTAAATTCTTGGATTGTTCATACATGTGCAACAGTTCAACGAATCCCATGTATTTTTGGTTGAACAGCGCACGGGTGTCGATATCTTCATAATCGTAGAATCCTTTGCCGGTCCTGGGCCCCATCTTTGCGCTCTCCATTTTCTCTTTAACCAGCCGGGGTGGTTTGAAATGCGCGCCGCCCAGCTTGTTATGAAGATACTCACCGGCATGAAAGAGGATATCGACACCACCCAGATCCACAAACTCGATCAGACCCATCACAGCCAGGCGAAATCCGAATCCGGCCTTGATGGCGGTATCGATTTCCGCCGCCGTCGTGACCCCCTCCTCCAGGATCCGAATCGCCTCGTTCATCGCCGCTGCCTGAATTCTCGGTACAATGAACCCGGGATTGGTTTTCATCGTCACCGGTATTTTTGCGATGTTCCGTAAAAAATTGCAAATCCTGACAGGTGCCCACGCGTGGGTCTGTTCGCCGTGGGCGATTTCCACCAGGGGGATCAGGAAAGCCGGATTCAACCAATGGGCGGACACCACGTTTCCTGGCCTGGCGCACACTTCCCAGAAAACATCGAGGTGAAATGTCGAAGAGGCAGATGCGATCACGGTCTCTTCACCCATGACGAGGCCGATTGCACGGAAAAACGTCTGTTTTATGGCCACATTCTCCGGCAGCGCTTCGAACACGAACGAATGCCCGGCGATTGCCTCATTCAGTCCGGTTGTGATGTCAAGGTATGCCATAAGCGATTCGGTATTTCCGCGGAGCAGGCCGAGCCGGCTTAAGAGATCCAGGTTTGCTTTGACCTCCTCGCGCGCAGCATCCAGCGTCTCGGTCTCCTTGCCGGGTTTGCGTTCCTTCGTGTCTATCAGCGTTACGGCGTGTTTCCGGTCAGCCATCAGCACTGCCGTTGCAATGCCAACGCCCATCCGGCCCGGCCCTACGATGGCGATCGATTCTGCTGTCATGGGCTTACCTCACCCATTCTTGAGACTACCGATGATAAAAGCGTTTTCAAGATGATTGTCCGCTCAGACATCAAACCCCTCCGACAATAAGGTTGTCAGTTCCTCCAGCGACAGATTGCCGACATCCATGGTCCCAAGGGTTCGGCCGGTTTCACTGAAATTCTCCCCGGAAATGGTGCCGATAAGGGTCAGCAACGAATCCGCAATGGGTGTTTCCACGCCGCACAAATCGCCAACCGAGGTTATCAGTGCGAGATTGCACTTAACGTCTTCCAAAATATAGCGGTGGTTGAAATTCAAACGCTCACGCCACTTTTCGCTTTTAATAAGATCCGTGTGGGCCTTTTTTCCGTACATCCATTCAGTGTCACCGGCGGGATCGTAGTGATCTTCGAAAGGGTAATGGTGAGATGTGTATCCCAGCGCCTTCCTAAGTTCTATGCGCTCGGCGTCGTGGGCCAGAACCAGCTTTTTGACGGACGGGGTGGTACCCTCGTTATGAATATCCCAGGCAGGAAAATGCTCAATCGCTCCGGTGTTGAGAAGAAACAGGACGGAGTGGATGATGGGGCCAACGTTGAGAAGCGCCACCGACAGGGCGTCTTCGACGGGGTGCGCAGCCGGATATAGCCGGCTTACCCGTTCAATTGTCCGGTCGGTGTGAGATGCCGGGAATACCCCTAGGGGTAAATGGGCCGCTAAACCGCT
The DNA here is from genome assembly GCA_050124355.1 of Desulfobacterales bacterium. Taxonomy (GTDB): domain Bacteria; phylum Desulfobacterota; class Desulfobacteria; order Desulfobacterales; family JAFDCJ01; genus JAFDCJ01. The sequence continues at coordinate 3,336 of JASFFJ010000489.1, forward strand.
CACCTGCACTTTCGTGGGTTCGACCTTACGGGTGAGATACGGCAAGGTGCCCGGTTCCGCATAGCAGAGATCGAGCCGTCGGTTGTTGGCGCGGAGCGCTTTTTCGAACACCAGGGGGCCAAGCGATCCTGGGGAAAGGAATAGCACTTGGCCATTTTCCAGGTGTGGTGCCAACATCGACGCTCGTTTGGCTTGGGAGGGGGCCGGATCCGTACACACTACCACGTCGGCCCCTTGTACAACCTCGCCCGGATCATCCGATACGAGCTCGAGCCGGGCCTCGCCGGTTCTGCCCAAGCCTTCCAGAAAGATGGTTCCCCCGCGGAATAGCTCAGCGTGTTTTTGCCTTGCACCGGGCCACATCCTGACCCTGTGCCCGGCCAGGACGAAATCGCCCGCCATGGTGTAGGATCCACTACCGCCTCCGATGACCGCTATTGTCAAATTACTCACTCGCTATTCCTGTTACCGTCCAACCCGGTTGGCGTGCAATGGTAATCCCGTTTTACGGGGATCCAAAAAAGATCAATCACGAAAGCACGAAATTGACGAAAACACGAAAAGAATTAAAAAATTCGTGTTTTCCCAATTTCGCGTTTTCGTGATAAAAAAATCCTTACATATTCCTAAAAGGAATAGGTAAGAAATTGCTTTTTCAGGCGGTAGAATCGAAACCGGTAAAATGTGTTCGGCTTCAACCGCAGTCCGACATAATGAGATCCCCATACACACAACCCCAAATGATCGTAAACAAAATAGTATAGTGTTTTTATATTCTTGAATTCATGGTCTTTATGCAGATCTCAGCGTAATCTTCTAATTTATCTAAAAGTGAGTTGTAAAAGTCCAATTAAATTCCATTTTGTTTACGATCATTTGGGGTAAGATCGGCCATCATCCGATTAACCAAAGCGGGTTTTATTGTCAAGGTTAATTTTTTGCATCGGGATTGGAATTACCAAAGCTTTATTTAGGGATAAAACTTTTTACATAAGTCTTTTGCCAAAATAAATTCGTCTTCTAAGCTCATCGACGGCATTTTCTGTTGTCAGATCGATATGGGCCGACAGTGCCATGCTGGATAACCCCAGATCAGATAGCAGAGGGTTGATATCAACTGCCTATGATTCGCTAAAATGTTCTTCTGTCAACCCTTCAGTCCAGCCCTGTGTATAACCTAATTCAACATGGCTGGCACCGATTTTTGCTATTTCCTGCAAAGCGGTCTTCAGATCATACCCTTCATAGGCCAGTGTGTTAATTGAAATTACGGGGTTCATTTAATCCTTCCTTTTTCATTATGTGAGAAATCATCTTTGTTTTTCCTACAGCAAATCCTGAATCAGGCTGTCCTCCACAATGTGAAATGCCGGCACTCCGGGCAAGCGTTCGGCGATCATCGGTTTAAACATATCTGTGATCGCTACGCCGGTGTGCACAACCCCTATTTTTTTGACCCTCAAAAGTTTCCTTAAAATTTTTTGTCAAGAAAAAATGTCTGAGTTCTCGCTATTTAAAGGCATTATTTCCGATGAGTTCAACCGATTTAGATTTGGCAAACCCGTTCAGCGTTGCTGCAGAAAAGTGCATAACGCTCATCGCTCAATCAAAGATCTCATTTTTTAAAATAATGCTTGACAAAAATTTTCGCCGACTTCATAAAGATTATACATCATACATCATACATCATACATATGATGTAATATGTATTGTTAAATATGGCACATTGACCTGGAATAGTTGAAAGACTCAACCGTTGCCGCGAATTGGTTTTGTAATCGAGCTAAGCGAGCGAAATTTTAAGCTAGACCTTTTCCACCAACGGGATATATCCATGATCAATAAAAAAACCACGTCCCTGGGTGCTTCGGTAAAGCAAGAGTCCGTCGTTAGTCGCGTCATTGAACGAATAAAGAAAGCGCTGATGGAAACGGAATTGCGGCCGGGAGACTACTTACCCACCGAAACAGAACTCACCGCCAGCCTGGGTGTGAGCAAAACCAGTCTGCGTGAAGCCATCAAGATGCTTCAGGCACTGGGTATTGTGGAAGTTCGAAGGGGCCACGGAACCAAAATCCGTGAACACTTTGGTGGCAATATTATTGATCCCCTCATTTTTCAACTCATTCTAGCCAGCGGGCAGACTCAGGATATCATCGATTTTCGGATCATGTTCGAACCGGCTTACTCCCTCATGGCCATGAATCGGGCAAACCAGACCGATATCGATCGCATCGCTGTGACCATTGATGAACTTGAAACTGCGATACAAAGCAACCGGCAAACTGCCCGTGAAGATCTTGCATTTCATTTGGAAATTTTGCGAAGTACCCATAATCCACTGGTTATCCGGGTGGGCGAGACGATCATGGAGCTCTTTAAGGTATCTATCGGTTACACCATCAGGCATCACCCTGAAATCGCATTGCGGGATCATAAACGGATATTCGAGGCATTTTGTGAAAAAAATGAAGAAAAGCTGACTGAGGCGATTATTCAGAGCTTCGAAGGTTGGAAGTTGGGGTTAACCTTAGCGAAAGAAAACCGGTTGCAAGACGTTCAAGAAATAAATTAGGGGGCCATTGAAGTATACCCTAGTGTTGTTTATCCTACGGGAAAGCCGGAGGACTTCAGATCCTGTGTTGTCACGGGATCAATGTAACCGACTACAATTTCAACCTTGACGCCTTGGCTCTGAAGCCCTTCGAATTTTGCAGCGTTAGGGTGTATTGGGATGTCTATTACAGAAAATATC
>JASFFJ010000490.1:0-6082 GCA_050124355.1 Desulfobacterales bacterium
CCCGACTTATGCGGTGCGCCAATTGAAAGAATCTCCGGTGCCGGAAATTTTAACCCAATGCGTCGTCAAGGGAGGATGCCTGGTTGCCGCCAGCGCCGCAGCCCTGACCGTCGGCCGATTTACTTTGCCGGTATACGAAATCTACAAGGTCGGCCATGACCTGCACTGGGTAGACGGCATGGACATTCTCGGACAATTTGGTTTTGATCTGATTGTGATCCCCCACTGGAACAATGCCGAGGGCGGTACCCATGATACGCGCTTTTGTTTCATGGGCGAACCGCGCTTTCGCAGTCTTGAATCCCTCATGCCGCAAAAGATCCCGATACTTGGATTGGATGAGCATACCGCCTGTATTCTGGATTTTGAAAAAAATCAGGCAGAGATCAAGGGTATCGGCCGGGTCACTTTGCGGACGCCGGAAGGTGAGCTGTCTTTCAACACCGGCGATCGTCTGCCTTTGGATGTTTTACGCGGCGGGCACGCCGATTCCGCTTGGCAGCCGGATCCAACGAACACCCGAACGCCGCAAAAAAATACTGCCGAAGAACCGGATTCTTTTTGGGATAAAATTCATTCCTTGGCGGATCGCTTCCATGAAGGCCTTGAAGAACACGAGCCCAGAGCATCCACCAATGCATTATTGGAGCTGGACCGCACGATCTGGCAAGCCCAGCGGGATCTGGAAAGTGAAGAATATATAAGCCAGGCCCGGGATACACTCCGTGATCTGATTGTCCTGACGGGCAACGAGTTGTCTTCTGCCCCCGCAAACCAGGCCGAATGTCTGGCGCCGCTGGTGGTGGCACTACTCGAATTGCGACAGACATTTAGAGCGAACAAGCAGTGGGCAGCGGCCGATGCGATCCGAGATGTTCTTCAATCGGTGAACATTGCCGTTGAAGACACCAAGAACGGCTCGCAGTGGCGATTGGAATCATAAAGCTGACTTTCAATTGGGGTCAAGACCAATTTCACCGCAATGTGGTCGATCACCTGTTGCTGGGTGAATCGATTGCGGCCCCACTGAGCGACTTGGTCAAAGTGGTAGCAATTCTGGAGGCTGCCACCCGATCGTTGGCACGTGGGGGTGCAGGGGAGAAAATTAATGACAGATCGGATTAGATGGGGGATTCTGGGCAATGCAACGATTGCCCGTAAGTGTGTTATCGGGGCCATTCAAAAATCCCGCAATGGAAAGGTCCATGCCCTCGCCACGCGGTCGCCGACTGACGCTGCAAAGGTCGTAGCTAAAAACGGTATTCGAAATCTATACAACGATTATGATACGGTGCTGGCAGATCCGGCCGTAGACGCCGTGTACATACCGCTGCCGAATCACCTCCACCTTCCATGGACCCTCAAAGCGCTGTCCGCCGGAAAGCATGTATTGTGCGAAAAGCCGTTGGCCTGTAATGCCGGGGAGGCCTGTCAAATGGCCGCCCGGGCGAAGGAGACCGGTTTGCTGCTAATGGAAGCCTTTATGTACCGTTTTCATCCGCGCAGCCGAAGAATAAAGCAGAAAATTGATCAAGGCGTTGTCGGTAACCCCCGCCTGTTACGGTCGGCATTTTGCTATCACATGGATGACGAGATTTTTCAAAGCGGCCGTAATGCGCGTTTAAAACCGGATATGGGCGGCGGCGCCCTGCTGGATGTCGGCTGTTACAGTGTGAGCGTAATGCGATGGTTCTTCGGTGCCGAGCCGACGGCGGTTCAAGCACAGGCGGCTTATCATCCCTCCGGTGTCGACATCCATTTGGTCGGCTCGCTGAGCTTTGAAAACAATCAACTGGCGGTCTTGGAAGCCAGTTTTATTTCGGCGCTGCAGCAAACCTATACTGTCGTTGGCAGCGACGGCGCCATAGATCTGCCCCACGATGCTTTCATACCCTGGGAAAAGGATGCCGTTTATACGCTGCGCAAAACAGATGATGAGGTGGGTGCAGAACAGGTGATCAAAGGAGCCGACGAATATCAGTTGATGGTCGAACATTTTTCGGATGCGGTGCTCGGACGGACAGAGCTGGAGGTCGCCTTGGATGACAGTATCGCCAATATGCGCGTACTGGATGCGCTCTCAAAAGCCGCCAAAACCGGAAAAAAGGTGCAGCTATAGGCCGAGATGCGAATGAGGGTTTCAAGTGTCAGCTATCAGCCTTGTCGCTGGCTACCGAAACGGCCAGTTTGATCGGAAAAGAAGCTGCAATCTCATAGGAGCCATTAAAAAATCTCAAGTAACAAATACCAAAAAAATTACCAATGACCCAAATACTAAATCTCAAACAATTGGCGCTTGATCATATTTGAGATTTTGATATTGGAATTTGGAATTTATTTGTAATTTGGTGCTTGGAATTTGTTATTTCCTAGTTACTGGGATTAGAACAAATGTTGAGCGCCATAGAAAACTCGTACACGGTAGAATCCGAAGATTTTGATAATGTTTTTGCGCATTGGCAGCAGGCCGATGACTTCTTGCCATGGAATTGTCTTTTTGTGTTGCCTGTTTGGTTAAAGACGTGGTGGCAGAACTTTGGTCGAGATGCGACGCTTTATCTATTGGGCGTTCGCCATGAGGGGCGAACCATCGGCATTGCACCGCTTCAAAGAAGAGACGATACGGTTCGGTTTATTGGTGATAAGAACGTCTGTGACAACCTGGATTTTATCGTTGACCCGAATAATGCCGCAGATTTTTTCCACCGCCTGATAACATATTTAAAACGAGATGGTGTCAAACGGCTGGAATTGGAACCGGTACGCCGCGATTCGTCGGTCATGACACACCTAATAGCCGTGGCGGCGGAGACGGGTTGCAGGTATTCATACGTGGACGATGAGCGCTACTATGCGCTAAATTTGCCGGGCAGTTGGGATGACTACCTCCGTATGTTAAGGGGCAAAGAACGGCATGAAATCAGACGCAAGCTCAGACGTCTGAATGAGGCTGGCCAAATAAACTTCCGGATGATCGAAAACGCTGATTCGGTAAGTGAAGAAATGGAGATATTTCTAAATTTATTTAAATCTAATCGATCCGACAAAGCCGAATTTATGAACGATCAGATGGTTTCGTTTTTCAAGGAGTTGGCAGCGTCACTCAATGAGGCCCGAATTTTAAGGCTTTTCTTTCTTGATCTTGACCAAATACCGATTGCCGCGACCATCTGTTTTGACTATCGCTCGACCATGTATCTATACAATAACGGTTACGATAATCGATTCGCTTCGCTGAGCGTCGGCCTGCTCGGTAAAATATTAAGCATTAAAGAAAGCATTCAATCCGGTCTACAAATTTACGATTTTCTGAAAGGTAAAGAAAGATATAAACAGCGTTTGGGAGGTCAACCGTATCAGCTATATCGATGCGTAATCGAGTTGTCCTGAACTCCATTTGAAGTTCATTATGATCGTTGATTCAAAACAGCGGGGACATGAAAGTGTGGAATAAACAGTTGAGAATTGCCATGTTCAGCATCCACTCCAATCCCATTGGAGAGTTGGGTACAAACGACACCGGCGGTATGAGCGTTTACATTCGGGAACTTGTCCGTGAGCTTGGAGAACGGGGTCACCGGATCGATATTTTCACCCGCCTACAGAATGACGGGCATCAACCAATCGTTGATCTTTATGAGAATGTGCGTTTGATTCATCTCGGCATACCCAATAACGGCAAACTTTCAAGGTTGGCGCTTTATCCATATTTACCAGATTTTTTCAAATCAATGGAAAGTTTTAGAATCCAAGAAGGGATTGCCTACGATCTTATTCATAGCCATTACTGGCTCTCGGGCCGATTGGGGATTTGGGCCCAGGAACTCTGGGATCGCCCGCATCTCGCCATGTTGCATACGCTCGGTGAAGTCAAAAACCGAACCGGTGTGGGCCGGCCGGAGCCTGAACTTCGCATTGCCGCCGAAAAACAGCTCGTAAAAAAATGCCATCGTATTTTGGCCCCTACCGAACGGGAAAAAGACAATCTGATCCGTTACTATGGCGTATGTGGGGAAAACATCGGCGTTGTCCCCTGCGGTGTCAACCTGGACCTTTTCAATCCGCAGAATAAACAGGCAACCCGCAAGCAGTTGGGTTTTGATCCAGGAGATATTATCATGCTTTATGTCGGCCGGTTCGAACCGTTAAAGGGTATCGATGGGCTTCTGGAGGCAATCTCCTATCTCAAGCAATATCAGCGACTTCGATTGGTCCTTGTCGGCGGTGATGGTGATGAGGCGCCTGAGTCCCAGCGCCTGAAACAAAAGGTCGCAAACTTGGACATTGAAGATAAGGTGTTATTTGCGGGACGAGTCGATCAAGCGGACTTGCCGCCCTATTACAGCTCGGCGGATGCTTTGGTAATATCGTCCCACTATGAAAGCTTCGGTCTGGTCGGATTGGAATCCCTGGCATGCGGTCGACCGGTGGTCTCCACCCCTGTCGGTGCGATGGAAACGCTGATAAATCAAAGTCAGGCAGGGTATATCATCAACGATACCCTACCCCGGTCCCTGGCCGCAGGGATTCAGTCGATGATCACCAATGCCAATCTACCCCGGTCAGATGAAATTCGCAAATCCGTTCTCAGGTACAGCTGGTCCGATGTGGCAACGGCGATGCTCAAAGAGTACGAAACCGTAATAGAAGATCGATCCTTTGCTGATGAGCGCCCGTTGTTGGCGCGCGCATCGTGCGGCTGATCGTAAACCAGGCGATGTGTCTGGTTAGAAAGGGTTAAACTTATGAAGAAAGGTATTGAAATCCAGCCGGCTACAGGAAAGTTAGGCGTGTTGACTCCTGGAATGGGGGCGGTCGCGACGACCTTAGTCGCTGGTGTTTACGCGGTTCGCAACGGGTTGGCAAAACCGATTGGCTCTTTGACACAAATGGGAACGATCAGACTCGGCAAACGAACGGAAAAACGAATTCCCATGATCAGGAATTTTGTGCCGCTGTCCGAATTAGAAGATCTCGTATTCGGAGGCTGGGATATATTCGAAGATGATATGTATACGGCGGCGGTCACTGCCGGTGTTTTAGAAAGACACACCCTGGACAGCATCAAAGCCGAGTTGGAAAGCGTGCAACCGATGCCGGCCGTTTTTGATCAGAGCTACGTGAAACGTCTGAAAGGGAATCACATTAAACAGGGCAAGACCAAAATGGATCTTGCAGATCAGCTTCGCAAAGATCTACAAGAATTTAGGACGAATTACGGGGTAAGTCGCCTGGTCATGATATGGTGCGGCAGCACTGAGGTTTACATCAAACCGGGATCTGTGCACCGCTCCGTCGAAGAATTTGAAAAAGGATTGCAGGAAAATGACCCCGGCATTTCACCGAGTATGATTTATGCTTACGCTGCGCTCAGTGAGGGTGTCCCTTTCGGCAACGGTGCCCCCAATTTAACGGTTGATATCCCAGCATTGATTGAGCTCGCAAAAAATAATAAGGTACCTGTCAGCGGGAAGGATTTTAAAACTGGTCAAACCTTGATGAAGACGGTTCTGGCGCCGGCATTCAAAGCAAGAATGTTAGGTGTTGCCGGATGGTTTTCCACTAACATACTCGGCAACCGCGATGGCGAGGTTTTAGATGAACCCATGTCCTTTAAATCGAAGGAAGTTAGTAAACTGGGCGCTCTGGAATACATTCTACAGCCGGAGTTATATCCGGAACTATATAGAGATTTTTACCATAAAGTCAGGATAAATTACTATCCGCCCCGAGGGGATAACAAGGAAGGCTGGGATAACATCGATATTTTTGGCTGGTTGGGCTATCCGATGCAGGTAAAATTAGACTTTCTTTGCCGGGACAGCATTCTGGCAGCGCCTCTCGTACTGGATCTTGCTCTGTTTATGGATTTGGCGTCACGTGCCGGCATGAGCGGCATTCAGGAATGGCTTTCATTCTATTACAAAAGCCCGATGGTTGCCGAAGGACTGTATCCCGAGCATGATCTCTTCATCCAGCTTAAAAAGCTAAAAAATACGCTGCGACACCTGGAAGGAGAAGACTTGATTACGCATTTGGGGCTCGAGTATTACGATTGAGATGAATATCATCCTGTTTTAAT
>JASFFJ010000491.1:0-6080 GCA_050124355.1 Desulfobacterales bacterium
TCAGCACCAAACCCAGATACGAAATGATGTCAAACGAACTCAACAAAATCAGCGCTGCGACCAGGGCGATCAGCATATTTTTTAAAATACGCATGGTCCGCTTTTCTCCAAGCATAATGGCAAAGGTGTCCTTACCGACGATGCGATCCCCCTGCATATCGAGAATATCAAAAAATGCCGTTCTTACAAACACAATGGCGGCGGTCCACAAAAAGATTAATCCGGTGACCCAACTGGCCTTGCCTGTCAATGACAGGGGGGGGAGGACAGCGGTCACAATTCCCCAGGCCATCGCAATCAGAAGGGTCTTTGATCCGGGTATATCTCTGATTCTCCGATGGCGAACGCCGACAAACATTTGGGGTACGAACCTCAGGTTGTAGGATAATCCCAACAGACTCATGATGAGAAGCAATAACAAGGGGAAAAGACCCAGGGTGTATGCAATCACAAGACCGGTGCCACCGGCTGCCAGGGCCAGGATGGTGAGCGGCAATTTGTATTTTTGATAAAATTTGGCCCTATCCGGATCATTATACTGATCGGATTTGTTGCCTGTCAGATGGTTGAGCGTATGCATGGACTGGACGTAGAGCAGCGATATCAGTACATATGGAAAAAACTGGCTGAATCCCTGCAGCTTCGCCATGGCATAGGTCAAACATCCGGCTCCCAGCGACACATAGATATTGGTCAACAGCAGCACGCGTTGCAGTTGGAACATGATTCTGCGCCAGCTTTGGGTGCGTTTGACCTGTAACGTTTCAAGGGACCGATACACTTTTTTAATGATCCAGTTAGGGGTGGAGGCCCCAGCCGTAATACCGATATGTCGTGCGGACGCCAGCAGATGCGTGTCCATGGATGCCAGTTCCGATTCCGATTCGATGTGATAGGTCGGCTTGCCGGTTTGCCGAGCAATCTCGGCCAGCCGCCGGGTATTGCCGCTATCGTATCCGCCGACGATGATCACAGCATCAACCGCTTCCGCCAGTCTTTGAACTTCGGCCTGGCGCCGCTCGGTGGAATCACAAATGGTATTGAATATTTTATAATGGGGATGATTTTCGGCAGCCCAGTTTATCACTGATTCCAAGAGTCGGGCGTTCTGAGTGGTTTGTGAGACGATAATTGCATTGTCAAAGGCCGGCAGGGCTGCAAGCTCTTCCATGTCACCGACGACATGGCCATTGTTCCGCGCGTAGCCAAGCAACCCGATGACTTCGGGGTGATCCTTGTCACCGATGATAATTACAGCGAAATCTTTTTTGGCATGCTTGCCAATAATGGTCTGAACTTTTATGACCCGCGGACAGGTTGCGTCGATGACATTAAATTCAGCCTCTTTTAGATGTTGCTTAGCCGTCGGTGGGACCCCGTGGGCCCTGATCAATACGGTACCGCAACCCCTGATGGGAATCTCATCGAGGACCCTGATGTCTTTGGATTTTAAGAGATTCAGGACCTGGGGATTGTGAATCAGCGGTCCGTAGGTATAAATCGGTTTCGTGGATTGATCGGGTGCGTCCAGCACCATCTCAACGGCGCGGCGCACCCCCATACAAAATCCCGAAGTTTTGGCGATTATGATCTTCAAAGCTTGCGAATTTTCGCTCTGTTTTTGCGCCGCCGCTTGGACATTCGCCTGCTGGGTCCCTTTTTTTTGGTGGTCGGCTGCCAGCCCTTGTAATCATCCCGATCGATTTGAAAACTGTCCATATCCATGGACATCCTCAGCTTGTTTTCAAAATCATTGGCACTCACTGTTGCCGTGCCGCTGGCTGCCGCTGATTGGACAATGTCTTGATCTGAACTCACCACCAGGGCGGCTTGTCTTTCTTTGCGGGCCATTTTTTTTATCACGGTATCCGCCGACTCTCCTTTGTGTGAAAATATGACGGTGATCCCCTTTAGCCGATTTCGCTGCTGCGAAAACAGGGGCGTCCTGGTTCCATCAAAAACTACCGTGATGCGATGGGCTTTTACTTTTTTATAGGCTGACAGCATATCTATCAAGGCATCGCGACCCAATTGAATGTCCTGCAGGTCCAAATTGCTGAGGCGTTTTGATTGTCGAATAAGATTGTAACCATCTATGATGATATGAAGGGACATTGCAGTCGTCAATATTTGTTCAACTAGGTTGATCGGTTCTGGGTTCAATGTTCTGGGTTGAAAAGAATCAGTCAGCTCATATCAAAGGGACTATGTCTTCATCTGATTATAAATCCATTTTACCAAATGGGGTATGACGTTTATCCCAGATATTGATTCAAATTGTGAATAGTGCCCATCGGTTGTAACCTTTGAACTCTGAACCCCGAACCTTGAACCGTTCAGTTTAGTCAGTTGTCTATCTGTCTGAGGCGATCAATTAAGCGGTCAAGATCATCGTCGCTGTAAAATTCGATTTCAACTTTGCCTTTTTGCCCGTGTTTTCTAATCATGATCTTGGTGCCGAAGTGACGGGAAAGATCTTCAGCGAGGCGTGTAAGATGAATTTGCTCGGATCGATTTTCGGATTTCCGGGACTTTATCTTTTGCGTTTTTAGGCGTTTGATGAGTGTTTCCGTTTGTCTAACCGACAATTTTTTGGAAACAACCGAGCGCCAGGCGGCAAGCTGTTGGGCTGCTGTTCCGGCAGCCAGCAACGCTCTGGCATGTCCCATGCTCAGTATACCCTCGGTAATGGCGGTTTTGATCTGATCCGGTAGTTGGCGCAGCCTCAAAAAGTTTGCCACCGCCGATCTGCTTTTGCCCACCCGGGCGGCCGCCTGGTCCTGGGTCAAATTGAGCTGGGTGATAAGGCGGTGATAGGCTTCGGCTTCTTCAATGGGATTTAAATCTTCACGCTGAATATTTTCAACGATAGCCATCTCCAGCAGCTTTTCATCATTGGCCCGCTTTAATATCACCGGCACTTGGGTTAACCCGGCGCGTTTGGCCGCCCTCAGACGCCTTTCACCGGTAATCAGTTCATAGCCGGTCTCATCTTGGCGCACCAATAACGGTTGGAGAATGCCTTGGGTTTTGATCGATTCGGAAAGCTCTGCCAAATCCTCATCGGTAAACCGACGGCGGGGTTGAAAGGGGTTGGGACGAATCAGATGGGTATCGCAGTAGAAATAGTCCTTATTTTTCTCAGGTTCGGTTTCAATATCCGGAATCAGGGCTCCCAAACCCTTGCCCAATGCCATTTTTTTTCGTTTGATGGGAATGGAGGCTGCCTTTTTTGCTGTCTTTTTTTTTTGCATTCGTCTCCCTATCTCTGCATAATCTCGCTGGCGAGTTCAATGTAACTGCGGGCACCGGTCGACGTTGCATCATAGAGCAATATGGGCTTACCGAAGCTGGGTGCTTCGCTCAAGCGAATGTTCCTGGGTATCATGGTCTTAAATACCAACGCTTGAAAATATTTTTCAGCCTCTTCGGCAACCTGGTATGATAAATTGGTGCGCCTGTCGAACATGGTTAACAGAATTCCGGCAATTTGTAATTTGGGATTCAGTGTTTTTTTGATGCGTTTGACGGTACCCAGCAATTGGCTGAGGCCTTCGAGGGCATAAAACTCACACTGCAGGGGGATCAGCAACGAATTGGCTGCCGTCAGGGCATTGACCGTCAGCAGCGTCAGTGAAGGCGGGCAATCCAGAATGATGTATTCAAAGGCACTGTCGACAGCAGCAATGAGCTCTTTAAGCGTGTTCTGGCGGTTGGGCTTTGACATCATTTCGACTTCAAAACCGATCAATTCCAAATTTGAAGGAACCACCTTCAAAGAGGCAATGGTACTGTCAACCATCAGGCTTTTTAGACCGGCTTGACCCAACATTGCGTGGTATAGGGTTTTGTCGATTGAGGATGGGTCGATTCCCAGCCCTGAAGTGGCATTTGCCTGGGGATCGCAATCGACCAGCAGGGTCCGTTTTTCAGACACTGCCAGAGATGCTGAAAGGTTTACGGCGGTGGTGGTTTTACCCACACCACCTTTTTGATTCGCAATGCATATGACCTTTGCCATGGCCCCATGATCTACCATAAAATTTGATATTTGAAAAGAGGATAAAAATATGGCAGTATATAGACCCATAATGAAATTTTTCCGACAACATGATGCAAAGAACTGAGGGTTTTAGCAAATAACAAATACCATTGATTAAATTTGCTGCCCTTCATAGGACTTTTTTCTAAGCGTAGTTTCGGAAAAGGCCCATGTTAAATTTTTCGAGGAATTTAGAGGAAAACATGAAACATGCTCAAAAAATTGTTGCCGTCGGCGTGGTCCTCATTTTGGCTGTCAGCAGCCTTGCGCCACCGGCGGCCTTTGGTATCACCGTTAAAGAGGAAGAAGACATGTCACGCCAGATGATGTCTCTGATTTACAAGTATTTTGATATCATCGATGATCCTGCTGTCGTGACCTATGTGAACAACATCGGAAACCGGATTTTATCCGTCCTTCCGCCACAACCCTTTAAATATCGTTTTTACGTGATCAAAGAAGATGTTTACAACGCCTTTGCAACGCCGGCCGGGCATATTTTCGTGTACACCGGACTGTTGGAGGCCATGGAGGAGGAAGAAGAATTGGCGGGTATTATAGGCCACGAAATTGCACACGTCTACTGCCGCCATATCTCTCAAAAGATCGAACGCTCCAAAAAAATCGGGATGGCCACATTGGCAGGGATTGCTGCCGGGATTTTAGTGGGGCTTGGCGGGGCCGGGGAAGCCGGCAGTGCGGTTACCATGGGATCCATGGCAGCCGGTCAATCAGCCGAGTTGTCTTACAGCCGCGAAAATGAAACCCAGGCCGATCAGGTTGGGTTAAAATTTATCACCGAAGCAGGTTACAGTGTCAGTGGGTTGTTGAAAATTTTAAAAAAAATCCGCAGTAAGACATGGTTCGGATCAGATCAAATTCCCACATACTTAATGACGCACCCGGCTGTTGAGGACCGCATTGCCTACATTGCATCATGGCTTGAGACCTACAACCGTAAATCAAAACCGATTCCCCTGGTGAACCAGGAGGATTTCAAAAGGGTGCATACACGGGTGGAGACGCGTTATGGTGACGAGGAAACCGTTTTTAGCAAACTGAAGGACGAGGTCGCAAGAAATCCGAAAGATCCATTGGCCCATTACCGTTATGGATTAATTTTAGCCCGGGTCGGAAAACGGCAGGAAGCCATCGAACAAATCAGGATCGCACTAACCAAGAGAGCGTTTGATCCATACATCTTAAAGGATCTTGGCAGGATATATTTCCTCGACGGCCAATTCCCACAAGCATTAAAAACACTGAAAAGTGCAGGCAGCATGATTCCCGATGATCCGGAATGTCTGTTTTATATCGGCCGCACGCAAATGGAGCTGGGAAATCTGGCTGACGCTTCGGATAATTTGCTTAAACTGGTCCGGCAGCACCCCGCTTTCACCCCGGCCTATTATTTCCTGGGCCAGAGTCTGGGGCAGCAGCAACAATTGGGCGATGCGCATTACTATCTCGGTGTTTTTTATCTGAGAAAAAGGGACTTTAAAAATGCTAAAATTCAGTTGAAACAGGCCTTAAAACATCCTCAAAATGATGAGAGACAGAAGAAAATCAATGAATGGTTAAGCAAAATGGACGGAAAAGATAAAGAACCAGTAAAACGCGGTGGTTAACAAATTTCAGGGCTCCTGACCTCAGTCGGTAAAGCTTCTCAGGAGACCCTGATTTTAAAGAAACCTACAAAAATTGTAGAAAAATTAAGCGTAAATTTAAGCTGCAACAGCATCTATAAAAAACTAGCAGCGACGCCGGTGGATATTCCCCTTGTAAACCGTGAAAAAAAAAGAAATTAAATTCAGAACGATTCGCCCGAAATCCAGTATGGTTGGCGCGACCACGGACATTTGTATTGCATCAGATCTTACAACACGTCAGTAATTCTGAATTTAGCCGCGATCAAAACGGGCAAACTGCATCGTAAAGGTGCCTCTGCCCTGGGTAGCCGATCGCAATGAGGTTGAATAACCGAACATGCGCGATAGGGGAACGGTAACCGTGATGACCTGGGAACCCTGTCTGTGGT
>JASFFJ010000492.1:0-6069 GCA_050124355.1 Desulfobacterales bacterium
AGCAGCAAGAACAACGAATCTTGACAAGGCTGCGAGCGCTGAAAAATCAAACGGACAGCGAATCGTCCCAGGCCGAAGTTCAAGCGCTGCGGGAAGTAAACGATGTCTTGGCTGAAAAAGAGAAGATGCAGGCCGAGCTGTCCGACGCCGAGGCCATGCTGAAAACCGTCGGTCGAAACGGGCGGACGGATCAACCGGATGTTGCCGACCGGGCCATGGAAACCCTGCGAGCCCTGAAGGGCGAACGGGTCAAGGGTCGTATCGAGGAAAGCCGCAAAATGCTTGAGAAGGGGTGGCTGAGCCATTCCCTGGATATTGAGAAAACAATCGAGAAGTCCATCAAGCGGCTGAGCAAAGGGTTGCAGAATCTTGACCGTCCGGCCGACCCCTCACGGGAGGAACGGATCCAACAGGCGGCGGCTGATGCTGGCGGGTTGCGTCGAGAGCTGGAAAACCTTGAAAAGGAAATCGCTGCGCTGAAACAAAACGATGCCCTGAATCAACGCAGTTCGTCCGGCTTTGCGCCGCAGCCGGATGGGCAGGTGAAAGGGTCGCCGGCCGGTCCAAATGCACTGCAACGAATGCAGCAGGCTCTGCAACGCAGTCGTCGTCACGCCCAGGGACTGGTCCAGCCTTGGGCGCGCGGGGAAAGCTGGGGGGGTGACGCCCGCTCGATTCAGCGTGAACTTACCCAGAGGGAAATCGATGACTTCCTATCTCAGCCCGATCTTTGGAAAAATCTGCTGGCGCCGGTCCGGGAACTGGAATCAACCCTGCGGGCAGAGATAAAAAGCAGGCAGTCGCAGAAGAAAATATTTTCGACACCCGAAGAAACCGTGCCCCTCCCATACCAGGATCTGGTGGATAATTATTTTCGGGAACTGTCGCGGGTGGACAGGGCAAGCAGCCCGTATTAATTCTACTTTGTCATATTCCAAAATAAAAACATTAAAAAACAATTTCAGCAGGTTGTAATTTCACTTAATAAAATGAGCTAAAATTTAAAATGAACTAAAATGAGCTAAAATTCTGGTATTCTATCATTTATATAAAAACAGATAGAGCGTAGCGATTCCTCAATTTTAGGCACTTTAGTCATTTGTTTATTTTGCAATATCAGAACTGCGTTCTTTGCGACGCTGCGGCGAATAAAAAACTTAAATCTTAGCAAGCCATGTCTAATTTCTTTGAATTCTTGCTGGGGCATCAACCGGCCGATTGGGTTGGGGGAAGGTTCTCCTTCGGCACCCCCATTCACGCAGCCGTCATGATCGGCGCTCTGGCAGCGATCATCGGCATCGTATCGGTGTTGTACCGCAAGACCACTATTGCCGTCGACAGCCGGCTGAGGGTGCTTTTGATCATACTGAGATCGGCGGTACTTGCCGCCCTGGTGCTGTGTCTGCTGCAGCCGATGTTGATCACCTCTATGCCGATCGAGCGCCAAAACGACGTTGCGGTCATTGTGGACAATTCGCGCAGTATGACCATCCGGGACATGGGAGACGGCCGTTCGCGGGGGGACGTCGCCGTTGATCTGTTGTACGGGAAAAATAGACTGATCGATCGTCTGGGCGATACTTTCCAGCTGCATGCCTTTGGCATCGGTACAGACAATCATCCCCTCTCCGGGCCGGAAGATCTGACCTTCGCGACCGCCCGCACATCGTTGGCGGCAAGTCTAAACCAAGTCATCCAGGATCTGAAAGGATTGCCGCTTACCGGTTTGATCCTGATCAGCGACGGCGGCGACAACAGCCGGCAGGATCCCCTCCAAGCGGCGCAACTTCTGGCAGCGCTTGATATACCCGTATTCACTGTCGGCGTGGGACAATCCACCATCTTAAAAGATCGGGAGATCACGCGGGTCACGGCTGACAGGACTGTTTTGGAAGAATCGATTTTTGAGGTCAATGTAACGGTTCGAAATCGGGGATACGCCCAACGGGAATTCGACATTATCATCGAGAAAGGGGACACGGTCGTTGCCAGTAAAAAGGTACCAGCTAGCATCAACCATGGGATTCAGCGCTACACCCTCGAATTAACCTCAGAAGATCAAGGCTCCCAGGTCTTTGTCGTGCGGATACCTGAGGAGGAAGATGAAACTCTCTTGCAAAACAACCGACGCGCCTTTCTGGTCGATAAAAAGGACAAAAGGTCGGACGTTCTTTACATCGAAGGCCATCCGCGTAACGAGTACAAATTTATCCGGCGCGCCCTAGACGGCGATAAAACCCTTCGGTTGGTGACCTATTTAAAAACCGGGCCCCAAAAATTTCTGCGCCAGGGGATCGCGTCACCTCAGGAACTCGTCAACGGTTTTCCGCAAAAAAGGGAGGACCTGTATACCTATGCAGCAATTGTTCTCGGCGATATTCCAAAGGATTTTTTCAGCACCGATCAGCTGGTTATGATCCGGGAGTTTGTTTCTGAAAGGGGCGGCGGTTATTTGATGTTAGGTGGTTCCACGGCATTTGAAGAAAGTTTCTTTGATTCCCCGATTGCAGACGTCTTACCGGTGACGTTTTCGGGTCAGGCGCAGCTAAGCCCTCGGCCTCGTGACGGCACTGGTAATGAGAAATTTAATCTGAAACTCACCCCGGAAGGCGAACACACGGCAATACTGCGGCTGGAGCTCGATGGCGATAAAAACCGGCAGCGGTGGCTAAAGATGCCCCAGCTGCAGGGAATCAATGTGACCGGTCGCGCCAAGCCGGGCACCACGGTGCTCGCCGTCCATCCGGCACTCCGTCTCGGCAATGAACCCCTACCGGTGATCGCCTATGAACGATATGGACGCGGTCGTAGCATGGTCATCACGACAGCCTCGACCTGGCGTTGGCAGATGCTCCTGCCTCACGAAGATTTGTCTCATGAACGGTTCTGGCGACAAGTGCTGCGTTGGCTGGCGGCCGCGGCACCTTCGCCGGTTGAACTAAGCTTGGACCAGGATTCATATGGCGTGGGGGAGCAAGTTCTCGTTCGCGCTCGCGTATCCAACCGCGCATACGCGCCGATCAGTGACGCCACGGTTTGGCTGAAGCTGACGGATTCTGCCGGCACTATCAAGGACATTCAGCTGGAAAGATCGATCGACAATCACGGAATCTATAGCGGGACCTTCACGGTGCGCAACGTCGGAATACATACCCTCGAGGTTACAGCGACACCGCCGTCCGGGGAAGCACAAGAAGGATCCACCCGTTTTTTGGTCGTGGAACCCATCGTGGAGTTTATCGATGCCGGCTTGGACGCCGATTTGCTGAAAACGATGGCCGACGTCAGCGGCGGAAAATTTTATACGGAAATCGATGCCGAGCGATTGATGAAAGATCTAAAGCGTCTTGAGAAAGTCGTTGCGGTGACGGTTGAACAGGAAATATGGGATATGCCCATTATCTTGTTTTTGCTAGTCGGGCTCTTCGCTCTAGAGTGGTTGATTCGGCGCAGAAAGGGAATGTCATGAGGGTGCCGACCGTTCTCATACTGTGTTTGATTGCAGCAATGGTTTTAGCCTTCTTGTCGAATGCAGAATCGCAAATCCGAGCGTATTTTCTACCAAGACCGGACACTCAGAAATTCGCCGTTATCTTCGGCGGGGCGGCCGCCGACGAGACCTATCAAGCCCAATTTCGGCAGTGGACCCTCAAGCTCCAAGAAATCCTGGTGCGGGATTATGGCTATCCGGCCAATCACGTCACCCTGCTCTTGGGCCGTGGTGATCCCTGGATGCCGACCATTGCAGGTCCCTGCCGAATAGAGACAATTCTGGCAGCCATGGAGCAGCTGCGTAAGAAGGTCCGGGCTGGGGATCAGATTACCGTCTTTTTCATCGGCCACGGCACCAGCGACGATCAGGACGCAAGATTCGTTATTGCGGGGCCGGACATCACCGGGACGAAATTTGCGGAGATCCTGGAAGGTTTTCCAGATCAGGACCTGGCCGTGGTAAACACCACCAGTGCCAGTCATCCCTTTTGTTCCGCCCTGTCTGCGCCTGGGCGGGTAATAGTCTGTGCCACACGCTCTGCGGCTCAAAGATACGACACCATTTTCCCCCGGTTTTTAATAACGGCCCTGGAAAGCCATGCTGCCGATCGCGACAAGAATGGTCGGGTGTCCCTGTTCGAAACCTTTTTGTTTGTGCGGCAAAAAGTTAATTCCTGGTACACAGAACAAGACCGACTGCCTTCGGAACATCCAACCCTGGACGACAACGGTGACGGCCGCCTTCAGACAGACCCGGACCCCGCCCGGAATGATGGCAGACTGGCGCAGATTGCCGAGGTCGACAGCCTTGCGACATTATTGCCGGAAGTCGTCGCTGAAAGTCCAGCACTTGAAACGCTGCGCAAGCTGGCCGCTCAGGTACGGGCGCTTGAAAGATCTATCATATTGCTGAAGCATCAGAAAACAGTAATGCCTGAAGCGGATTATTGGCAGCAATTGGAACCTCTTCTCATTGACCTTGCCCGTTCCAGCCGACGGATGAGAAATCTCCGGGTCGATTTTCAGAAAGTATATACTTTGGATGAGTAAAGAATCACAGCCCAAAGGACCATGTCTTGTGGATTTCTATGACTAGTTATATAGGGATCCCAGAAAATAATTCATCTGTTTATACCACCAGGGCCAATCATGGTTGACATCATGGCCCCAGTAGTCGATGAAGGCCGGTATGGATTTTTGCCGCAGCAGAAAGTCCAGGTGGCGGGTATCTTCAATAGCTTCATCCTCCCAGGGGCCCTGCCCCACACAGACAATGATTTTACTGTGACGGTACCAGTCCAGATACCACGGATCGTCCAGACCGGCCAAATAGCTCACCGGCGAGTTGAAATAGACATCGGGCAATTCGGCCGCCGACAGTTGAAATTCGGGTCGATCCAGGCGGTAGAGACCGCTCAGGGCAATGGTGCCTTCAAAGACATCCGGATGCTTTAAAAAAAAGTTTACCGCATGATAAGCACCCATGCTGCAGCCGTTGGCCATCACCCGCTCCTGGGGTGATTGACAGTGGTGGCGAATAAACCCAATCACCTCTTCCACAATGTAACGATCGTAGGCTTCGTGCCGGGCATTGCGATCTGCAGGGGGCACCGCATAGTTGTACCAGGATTCCTCATCGACACCGTCCACGCAATACAGCTTGATTTTACCGGTATTGATAAAGCCGGCAATGGCATCGATCATCCCCATACCCTCATAATCGAAATAGCGTCCTCGGGAGCTGGGAAAAACGATAAACGGTTTCCCCCAATGTCCGTAGATCTTCAGGGCCATATCACGATTCAGATGGTTGCTCCACCATCGGTGTTCTTCAATGTGCATGTAAATGTCCTTTCTTCAGCCGGCAAGAAACGGCCGGGGTGTTGGAATAAGGGAGTGTTAGATTAATGACAAATCTCAAAACTCAAGCACCAAATTACAACTAAATCTCAAAATTCAATATTCAATGACCAAAACAGTCTGGAAATTTGAATTTCGATCATTGAGATTTATTTGGTATTTGAGATTCGTTATTTGGGACTTCTGGATAATTTGCAATTCCATAAGTTGAAGTCTTGAGCACCCTAAAGTTCGGGTAGAGTCAAGCGCTCCATATCTGGCTACTTTACCTCGATTCATCCTCTGTTTTGTGAATATAATTTACAATTTCCAACATTCCAGTCAGATTTTTAGATCTGAAGATATATCCGAGATTGCCCAAAGCGCTGCTGAATACACCGGGAACGCTTTCGATCTGGACCATAAAAGCCCCATAGCGAGATAAGATAGCCTCATGGCTGTGGGCATAGCGTTGGTCGTTCTTACGGCTGGCATAACAGCAATGGTAATCCCGTTGATATTTCAATTCCGTCCGATTATGGGTCAGCAAATCAGACCAAACCCGGTAAATGTCGATATCACAAGCGTAGTTAAACATATCCGTGGTAAACCCGCCCGGCGGCCGCATGTTGACCTCCAGGGCCACGTATTGATCCGCCGCCGTCTGGAAAAATTCGATGTGAAAAAACCGTTCCTTCACGTTGAAAGCCTGGAGGCAAGCACGACCGATCTTCTCCA
>JASFFJ010000493.1:0-6063 GCA_050124355.1 Desulfobacterales bacterium
TGCTTTGGAAGTCATTTTTCACCTCACCATGTGATTTAAAATGGAAGAAGGCACCTTAGGAGCGAGAGAAACATTCACATGCCAAGCAACACATTGAAACATAGAATGATTCTATAATCGCATGTTCCAATCGTGTCAAGTTTTTTTGGGTCACTTTATTGGTATCGGATCGAAGTGGGCGTTTATAGATTCAGCGCTTGATCAGAAATCTAGGGGCGAGTGCCAACCGACATCCTGAGGGTGTGGGCATCGCCCAACCCAACGAGGATGGCGTAATCAGCAAGGCATCGGCAAAACACCGAAGGATCTTTCATAAAGGTAAAGGTCTGATTTTAAGTAACAGAGGTTAAAAAAATGGCAGAAACGATCGATGAGGCAATCGGGATCAACGAGAATTAGCTTCAACAACCTTATATGCCATATTCACGAGCAAATCGGCAGCCGGTTTTAAAGATTGAACAACGTCATGCTCCCTTTCCAAAACTTTCATTCTATACTCATTTTGAGGTTCTTTCCCTCTAACGATTTGGGCTTTTTTCGTTTCATGGTAGGTCAATTCGATGAATACCCGTAAGTCAACCCCTTCTGTTTTAATTGCGTATAAACCGTCTATGATAAGCATCTCGACAACTTGGAAATTTGTGGTTAACGTATCGATTTGATCGGTCACAAGATCAATACACGGCATCGTGGCTTCTTTGCCTTCCTTGAACTTCCGGATAGTTCCATTGATGATCTCCCAGTCGTATTCCATATACCCGACACTTCCAAATCCGTGCTGTTTTCTCCATTCGGTTCTTTCCAGAGGCGGGACTCTATAATAGTTATCGATATGTATCGGTTTGGCGCGGATGCCCTCTTTCTTTAATAGTTTGGCCAATACATGCGCCAGTTCGGTTTTCCCGGAACCAGACTCTCCGGAAATGGCAACCATATATTTCTCTTTTCTTTCTTTTAACACTCGTTTTAGAATCGTTTTGGCAGCATCCTCATGCTTTCTCTCTATCAATAATACATCCCCAAGCATATCTTCTCCCTTTCAACCTTTTAACGATATTTCTCTCCATATACCTCGATCTAACATGTATTCCTTGCCACAGACAACCACATCAACCGGTCCTTCCTGAGCTCCGTCCACCATTATTTTGACATATTCAGGGGCTACCTCAAACGTGTAATAGTTTCTTCGGAAATGAAAATTAAAATTGACCTTCTTCCAATGTGCGGGTAAGTTCGGATAAATTTTGAGTTTTTCCGAACCAAAATTCAAGCCGATATATGACGTTAACGCGATAAGTACAGTTCCCGCCATGACGCCGCAGTGAATGCCTTCACCGGTGGTTCCGCCTTGAATATCCTGGTAATCGCTGGTCAGCGCCTCCTTGTATAGTTCCCAGCTCAGCCGTTTGTCGCCAACCATATTGGCAAGCCGAGCATGCACAACCCGGCTTAATGTCGAACCATGAGAAGTCCTATGTAAATAATATTTTAAATTCTTTTGTAAATAGTCATCAGGCATAGGATAGCTGAGATCGCGCAAAATATTTGTGACTTCCCTATCATCCAGATTATAAAAAGTCATCAGCGTATCTGCCTGTTTGGCCACTTTATAATCATCAGCAGATTTTCCTTCGGCTTTCAAGATCCTGTCCATGCGAGAAATATTTCCATATTTTTTTCTATATGCCTCCCAATCCAGCTCTTTCAATCCGAAATAGCCGTCATATTGAGCCAGGATGTCGTCATCGGAAATCACGATTCTCATCTTTTTGGTGATATTCTGCCATTTCCGTAATTCCGTGCCTTTCAAGTTGATTTTATCCAGGATCATATCTTTCGATTGTTTATCTATAAGATTCAGCATGTCGACCGCTTTTTTCAGTGTCCATACGACCATAATGTTGGTATAGGTATTGTCTTTTAACCCCCCCTCTTGAGAATCAGGGTACTTCTCATGAAACTCGTCAGGTCCCATCACCTTGTCTATTTCATACCGCTGGCTCTGATCATTAAAATTTGCTTTACTTGCCCAGAATCGACAAATTTCCAAAAACATTTCAGCGCCATATTCTTCCAAGAATTTAAGGTCACGGGTCATCCAGTAATATTGCCAGATATTAAGCGCGATCGCGAGGGACACGTGCCGTTGCAATGAACTATAGTCATCACCCCATTTACCCGTCATCGGATTTAAATGGACAATCTGAGTTTCCTCTCTGCCGTCGCTGCCGCTTTGCCATGGAAACATTGCGCCTTCGTAACCGTGTTCTTTCGCGGATTCCCTGGCCTTATCCAACCGTCGGTAGCGATACAGTAAAAGTGATTTGGCAACATCTTTGAAGTGAATATGGTAGAGAGGAAGAACAAACAGCTCATCCCAGAAAATATGGCCTCGGTATGCTTCTCCATGAAGTCCTCTGGCGGTGATCCCGGCATCAATATTGACGTTATGACAAGATACGGAAACCATTAAATGGTAGAGATGAAGTCTGATTAATTTTTGAGCAAGCCGGTCTCCCTCTAATTGAATGTCTATTTCCTGCCAGACTTTTTGCCACTTCTTGCCACTTTTTTGGAGTATTTCATTAAAACTTTGAAGGTGCGCGATATTCTTTTCTGCAGATTCTAAAGCATACGAAACGCCGCTATCTCTTGAAGTGCAGATTGCCACGAATTTATCGACCGTGACTGTATTTCCTGCTTTCAACGTCACATCAAAACTTGTATACACAGAACCTTCTTTTGCCTCAACGGACATTTTAGGCTGGATCGGGGAAGTATCCAAAGAGACGAGGAGTTTCGAAGCTTCTGCGATTTCAATTTTCGATTGATTGGTTCTCACCACCAGATAGCTTATGTGGGCATTGCCGCCCTGTGCGACTGGCTCTAAATGTTTTGAATTCAGTTGATGATATCGTTCAACACCTTCATTGGTCAGGTTACCGTTCAGCCCTGTTCTCACCGTAATGTTTTCAGCGTAATTTATCGGTGAGATGCGATATTGTAGTGCAGCCAGATGAGGATTCTCCATGCTCGCGATTCTTTTTGATTCAATCCGGGTTTCCCGTCCTTTCTGGTCTCTTACGATCATTGTCCGGGAAAGCACACCGGTCCGAAAAAGCAATTGTTTCTTATAACTGATAATCTTGGTGTCATTACAATCAAACCAGGGGTCGTTCCCAATTTTAAAATTCACGGGCAGCCAGTTTGGACAATTGACGAAATCCTCATTTTCAATTTCTCTGCCGGCAACAAGGGAGGTTAAACGATTGTACACACCGGCAATATACGTGCCAGGGTAATTTACTTCATTTGCATCGGATTCTTCAATGGCGCCCCGCGTCCCGAAGTACCCGTTTCCAACGCTCGTAAGCGCTTCTCGTGTTTTCTCTTTTTTAACGTCGTAGTTGTGATAGGTTATCGACCATTTATCTTCCGCCAACCCTTCTTGGAACCATCTTTCGATTCCATCAATATCGATTTCCTGAATATCTGTGACGACGATATCCGCTCCATTTATCTTTAACTCTTCTTCATTTTCTTCCCGTGCAATACCCAACACCAGGCCAAAATTTCCCTTAGCCCCGGCCTGAACGCCGGAAACCGCATCTTCGACAACAACAGCTCTATCATACGTCACGCCGAGATTATCACAGGCCGTCGTAAAAATATCAGGCTCGGGTTTCCCCGCTATGTTCAATTCAGCCGATACAACCCCATCTACCCTGGTTTCAAAGAGATCCTGCAAGCCAGTTACTTTTAACACTGCGGCACAATTTTTACTCGATGAGGCGACGCCCACTCGTATTCCTGCCTTTTTCAATGCCTGAATGAGTGCAACCGTGGAATGATAGACTTCGGCCCCCTTTTCTTTTAAAATTTGATTAAATGCCCGATTTTTCATGTTACCTAAACCACAAACAGTTTCTTTTCCAGGAGGGTCATTGGGATCGCCAAACGGAATATCAATCCCACGGGATTCTAAAAACGATGCAACGCCTCTATATCGCGGTTTTCCGTCAACATAAGGCAGATAATCATGTTCGTGGGTAAATTGTTTGAACGGTTCCTGATATCTTTTTTCTCGATCTTTTAAGTAATCATCAAACATTTTTTTCCAGGCATCGGCATGTACCAGAGCTGTTTTCGTAACGACGCCGTCCAAATCAAAAATAACCGCATCAAAATTATACCTTCCCATGAGCCCCACTCCTTAGATAGTTTCCATCCACAAATGGTCTTTTTGCCCAATTTCAGCGTCAATCTGCGCGCTTGCTTGTGCGGCGTAGTAAACTACGCCTCCGCACAAGCGCTTGATTTCCTTGACCTTGGACAAAAATCCTCATTTCTGAATTGGAAACACCAATTAGTGCCCTTCTTTGGCAACGGTTTTTTATGGACGGCCACTAGATAGCAATTCTACCCGTCCTCACGCTCAATATTTTACTGCCATTAATTTCAGGGCGCCTGACCTCAATTGGAAAAACTTCTCGGGAGGCCCTGATATCTATGGAACCTACAAAATTTGTAGCAAAAACAAGCGTAAATTTACGACACATCAGTAGTTCTGAATTCATGATCCGAGTTTGAGATTCAAGAAGCTTAAACGTGCCAGCGACATTTTTTCTTAAAAACTCGGTCCAGAACTGAACAAGGCTATCCGTCGATCTGCTATTGAGGTTTTTCTCTATATTGATTGTACGATTATGGGTGGCCATAGGCGGCCGCGATAATCTGTTCGGTCTCCTCTATACCCTTGTAAATAGCGAGTTCGGTTCCCGTGCAACGTTGGGCCCCCATCGCATTACCGTAGTAACAAGCTTTTACATAATCGCGGGTTTTCAGATAGCCGAACGCAAGGCCGCCGGCAAAAGAATCCCCACAGCCGGTGGTGTCAACGACCTGATCAACCTGAATTCTTTTAATAAAATGCTCCTCTATTTTGCCGCTCACATTTTTAAAATACAAAGCACACCCATATTCATCCAAGGTGATATAAAGCGCCTTTACCCCGAAATCAAGGCAATGCCGGGCAAATTTAGGCAATTCATCCAGCGGCAACTTGATATCCTCTTTTAGGGTTCGGGGATCATATTCGCGAGCAAACCAGCTGCATCCCGCTTCTTCAAGGTTCATTTTCAGAATGTCGATGTGAGGCAACCATAAATCACGGTCGATCCAAAACTTTAAGAACCGTTCCCCCCGCCATGTACACGTATTGGTGGGTCCGTGGGCATCAAATATCACCACACCCTGGCTGTTGGATTTGAGATATTGCAAGGAGCTCAGGGCGATTTCAAAATCCGTTACGGGCACAAAGACAAACGCATCAAAATCTATTAGATCTTCCAGGTCATCCGGCACGATGGGATTCATAAAAGCAGTTTGCCGCTCGATTCGTTGGTTCTGATCAACATATTTCAGCCTGATGACATCGCCCTGATCAGCTGTTGCAGTCACATGGCTGGGATCTACGTACCGAAACGATGACAATATCTGTTGGATGGATGCCTGATCGACTTTTCGCACATGTGTTACAGGGACAATGCGTGATCCTTCACTCATCAAGGTGGATAGAGCGACAACCGGATAGATGACACACCCATATTTTTCGATCACTTCATTCTGGTAGGTGGTGATGTGGTCACGCGGGATAGGGCCAAGCACCGCAATCTTAAATGCTGACGACATGGCAACCGCTCTCCTTATTTTCCGTATACTTGTTCTTTGGTAAAAAATCCGCCTGCGATAACCGTACTATCAATATTCTCCTTTGTTACAAGTACGACGGGTGTGATAATCGTCGGTACATCCATAAAACCATTGTTGATCATTTTAACGCCTTCAATAACATCTGTTACGGCTTTGTCCGGTTCCTTAGCCAGCAATATAGCAATTTCCGCCGCCTTGTAAGCAAGTGGTTTGATCTTTTTCCAGATATCAACCGCTTGTTTTCCCTGGACAATATATTGGATATTGCGCAAGTCGGCATCAGACCCGGCGACGAACACTTTCTCTGTGTCGGCAAGTCCCTCTATAGCCAGCGCGGCAATGACCCCGCTG
>JASFFJ010000494.1:0-6061 GCA_050124355.1 Desulfobacterales bacterium
GTTTGATATTCATATTCAACAATTTTTGAGCTTGAAATTTCGCAAAAAAATTGGTCCAAAGGTATTTTGCATTTGTATAACAAATATATAATTCCCGCCCATTGTGGATTTCCCCTGGCCAATCCACATTTTGCAACAAGTTTAGGTTTAACGTGCCTTCATCAAATGTTGGAAATAATTCGAAGATATTGTAGGTTAGATCGGCTAATCTTAATCAACCAGATGTTACCTTTTGAAGAGTTTAAAGAATAAATAGCAAGACCGAGGCATATTTTGGATATTCCTTGTACTTTTTATTGTCCACGATGTGAGGACTAATGGTAGTATTTTTCTGAATCAGATCAGGTCTCAAAGCTTGCCACGCTCCTTGGCAATATTTGTGTATGTTTCGATGACATTGGCGGGTGGATCCCATTGGTCTTCAGCGTCTTTGGCCTCAAGGCGGATCGCCTCAACATCACAGGATGGGATACAAAGCCCGCAACCGATACATCGATCTAAATCCACTTGGGCAACCTCGTCGATGATAATGGCTTCCATCTGGCATCTATCTTCACAATTACCGCAATTAATACAACTCTCCTCATCCACCACCGCATAATAATTGGTACAGGCGATTTTAGCTGGTTTATCCGAACGCTGTAACATTTTGAGGATCTGGCAGCAACAGCCGCAACACATACAAATGTTTGTTGGCTTTTTGGCATTTCCCGGTTGCAGCACGAGCCCAGCATTGATTCCCTGTTTCAAGATATCCAAAGCTTCTTGCTGTGAAATGGTGCGTCCGATACCGTTGCCCTCATAATAGTAGGCGCCGCCGCCGAAAACCAAACATGTTTCTATAGGTTTATCGCAGCCTTGACCGACCATCTGATGCTCTCTACGGCAGATGCACGGAGCAACAACAATTTTAGATTGTTGTTGGATGATCTTCTCTGCCAGCTCGTAGGGCATTACTTCGATATCTGCCGCAAGACTCTTGCTTATAGGGATTACACGTAACTGCTGAGTTCGGACTTTCTCCTGGGTTTCAGTAAGATATGGCAGATATTCATTGACATCTTTGATTAGTCCCGCATCAAGATCATTAACATGATATTCCCAAATGCCCACCATGAACTGTGCCGCCATAAACTTGAGTTCGCCTTTTTTTTCCATTCGGATGATGAGCCCCTTGTGCGACATATCCTTTAATATGGCTGCCAGCTTTGTTTCATCGGCGCCAATGCGTTGGGCAATAGCCGATGCCGGTTCCGGCATCAAGGTGAGATGGACGGCGATCTCTGCCTCCTCAGGTGTAAAGAGCCTCTTTAAGATCCGTAATTCAATTCCGGATTCTGTGGCGGGATAGCCGCCGGGAAGTGTGTCCAAATGCTGAGCCAGCGTATTATAAATTGGTTCCATGGGTCTCCCTTTCTATGTAATCAAACTTGTCTACACATTTGGCATTTTGTCATACACTGTAAATGCGCCATCTCGCGAGCACTTTCCGTATATCTCATGATTCAACATGGTGTCAAACCATCGTATAGAAACAGATATCAGTAATCAGATGATTATTGTTTCATCCCCTCACCATCACAATTTTGAATTTCGTCCAAAGGGCATGAAATTACGGTAGCTGTCTATTTTCCGCGACATTCGCTCCATATCCACGCCCAAAACTGAAAAGATTTAGATGGAGCTTTTATTATTTTAAAGGAATTAAATTGTCGCCACATAAATAAACTGGCTTCATATCGTACCTGAATCGAATTCGCTCAACGAACTGACTATATTGTGTATTTGTTGAAGCACACTTGAATCTGACCTCCCGTTTTCAAAAAAAATCGTTTATTCTCTATCTGGCTAACAATCTCAATCTATGATAGATTTTTCCTGCGTACTTTGATTATGGTGCAGGATCATTAAAAAAACATCAATGGAGTCATAAATTGGCCCGCCGCAGCCGTAAAAATCCCAATAGGCGTTTTTTTCGTATGCTAACTAAAATTTCCACTGTTGTGGCAATTTTGCTTGTATTGCTCTCTCTGACTCAGGTTATCATCTTAAACTTTATTGCCCCGCCTTTTACGGTAAGAATGGCGTGGAATCACATCAACCAACTCATCAAAACGGAACCTCACCATCCCCCTATGTATATTTGGCGACCGTTGGATAAAATATCACCACACCTACAAAAAGCGGTGCTGGCCGGTGAGGATCAAAGGTTTTTAGATCACAACGGGTTTGATTTGGTTGAAATTCGTCAGTCCTTAAAAGATTTTTTTTGGGAGCATAAATTAAGAGGGGCCAGTACAATCTCTATGCAAACAGCAAGAACCATCTACTTGTTACCAGATCGCGGAATCATGCGAAAGGGTTTGGAAGCATATTACACATTGTTAATCGAGCTAATATGGGATAAGAGGCGAATATTGGAAATCTATCTAAATACTGTTGATTGGGGATCGGGAATCATGGGGGCAGAGGCCGCATCCTTGAAATATTTTCAAAAACATTCAAATCAACTAACACCACATCAGGCAGCCCGTTTAGCGGCCATCCTACCAAATCCACATCGTTTCTCTCCAGTTAAATCCAATATCTATATTAAAATGAGAGTCAAGCGCATTTTGGCAGAAATGCATCGAATGCCACTATTGTGAACGATTTTTTCTTTAAACTGGCACTTTATCTCTTATCTTCACAACATTTTTAATTGTTGTATAATCACGTCTAATGAAGCTGAAATGTTTCATTTAGGCAACAATTTTTATGTTTTTTTCTCGCTAAAACGATTGCCAGCTGTAAGATATGATTTGAATATCTTTAACTTTAAGCCATCGTTATTATTGAAAATAGAAAAACTATTAAATCTGACAAAAACGAAATTTAGTTCGTATGCGAAATAGTTATGGTGAAGATTCATTTGCCATGGGATCAATTTGGGATGACAGTTACCCGTCATCACACCTATAGCAGACATTGCGCCAGACCGCTTACCGTCGGCAATGCCTCGGGTTAGGACATATATATTTTCAGGGCCAGGAGTGATAATGAGTGCAATCGAGGCTATAATAAAAAGTGTAAGTGATTCCATTTCTACTTAGTTTCCTAACGCCAGACATAAAATTAAGCGGCGCTGATCATCGACAATCTTTTACCTCCAGAGGCTAATCAGCGGTCTTTTTAATGGTCTCGGTGATAAAACAAGCTGCCCCCAATGCTAATAGGGCAAATATAAAGTATAATAAAAAAGCTTTAGAATAAGCTTCGGCAGAGTATCCTGTTGCGGTTTTGACCTGGGCCTCCAAAATAGCCCCCAGAATTGGAGGTGCCACTGCTCCACCAAGAAAGGGGAACAGGTTCGCAAGTCCTACCGAGGTACCGGCGATTTCTAAGGGGAACAACTCTTTGGCCGAAGTAAAGGCTACCACCACTACAGCGCTGTTGAACATCCCCAGAAGGAAACATAGCAAATAAAGAGCAGGCTTGTTCATTGCATCAGGAAAGAAGGCCAAAGGGATGGTGAGGCATAGCGTAATAACCGAGGCCAAAACGATAACTTTCTTACGGGATCGAAACACCTTATCCGAAAGCCAGCTAATAAACGGACTCCCCAATATCATAGCCAGGGCCAGCATACCAAGTATGTTGCCTGCCTCAGCTTTGCTGAGGCCATACACATGCATCAAATAAGGACCACCCCAGAGTCCACCAAAGCTGAAAAAGATACAAAAGGAAAAGAAAAACCAGGCCGCCAGAAACCAGAAAGGCCTCGATGTAAGCACTATCTTAACACCCTGGGCCAGCCCGATCGTCTGTCCGGGGTTGCCCTCAGCCGGTTTATTTACCCTTGGTAGTCCCATTTCCTGGGGAGTGTTGTGCACCAGAAACCAAATTGCTACCGCTACCGCTATGGTGATCACACCGATCACCACAAAGCTGCCCCGCCAGCCCATCATGTCGCTAAGCCATGCCAGGGGCCGCGAGGCGGTGTATGCCCCCAGTCCGCCTACTGCCATTAATATACCAGTCATTCGGGCAAATTCTTCGTTTTTAAACCATTGGGTCATTACTTTCATAGTGGGTACAAAGAGCATGGCCACCCCCAATCCCACCAGTATCCGAGCCAGGATTGCGAATCCCAGAGACCCGACCAGGCCCAAAAAAATGGAGGCTGCACCGGCTATGACAAAGAAGACAGTGATGGTTTTACGTGGTCCCCAGGAATCAGAGAGTAGGCCCGAAGGAATCTGCATCAGGGCATAAGGATAAAAATAAGCGGCTGCTAGAAAACCTAATAAAGCGCCGCTGGTATTCAGGTCGGCCTGCATATCCAGGGCGACCACTGCCGGGCAGAGCCGGTGGAAATAAACCAGCAAATAACCAAAGGCAAGCAGACAGAATACGATCCAGCGATACCATGAAGTCTTTGTAGAAGCATTGTATTGTGTCAAGATTTACCTCCTAAAGCCGTCCGATGCACAATCCGATACCAATGGAAATCAACGTCCAATTTATTGCTTTTGCGGATAACCATGCTTGTTTTTTTCTTTAGGATCATAAAGGCTTGAGAGTTCGGTCAGGCTTAGTATCCGCCAATCGGTATGACCACCGCCATGGTAATTTTGGCAATCAGATCTAGCGGTTTGCCAATTAATAAGATTTCCATTGTCCTTCGCTGCCCACATTAGATCGGTTTTAGTATCTGTAACAGAACCATCACCGTGGTCCACAAATCGGTCCGATGCCATAGCATGCATGACAAAAAAGCCAATAAAAACAATGGAAGGCCCACAAAGCAACTTAATACCAAATGTCAATTGTCTCGACATGGTTTATTTCTTTTGTTTTATTAATCATCTCAGCTAATCTTCGGTGCATGGTCTCACCGTCAATTTGAGACCGTTAACGGCCTCTATCCGAATCGCTTCGCCCTGTTCAATAGAGGCCTGTCCTTCATAAATACCAGCCTGCCAGCGTTCTCCCTGAACTTGAACATAGCCATCAGGATTAAGACGGGTCAGGGTGAAACCCTTGCGGCCGATCATCCGAAATCTGTCGGGATACTGGTTCGGGTCATGAAACCGCCAGAGAAAGGGGAATAAAAAAATATCCTTGCCCACCCAGAAGCAGAGTAGTCCCCAGGTGAGATAAGCCGGAACCTCCAACCACTGCCTAATCAAGACAAGAATCAAAATAAATGTTGCCTGACCCGGCAATTGCAGAAGGAAATATTTAATTACAACCCGAAGCGGGGGTCTATCAGGTTTTTTATCCATATTCGCTTTACAGTGCCATAGAAGCTCCAGCAGTTCAATACATAGCACTTTTTAAAGGTATTTTATTTTGAAAATTAATGCTGTAATTTTAGCTTATATCCTTTATAGGCGATTATACGAAAAAATATGCGGAATGGATCTGAGCAAGAATCGTATGCCTCTTTCCGGTGAGATGCTGAATACGGTTGCATACGGCTTGATCGATACCGGCCTGATCCATTCGCCCTCATTGAATCATCATTGAAAATCCTTGAAATTCCGTTCACGATGAGTGTTAAGAAAAATCTTGCCCCGAATCCCCGTTTTTCATTCTAAGAAATGAGATATTATAATTTAGCCCTGATCGCTTTGCTGAACAGCTATTGACTTCCAGGTTGTAAAAAATTTGACGATTGAATATCTTTCTTTCGATTTGTCGGAGGACATCAGTGGATAGGGAGTCGAAAAGTGATATTAACCGCGAAGAGCTCGAAGAACACAAAGACTTAAGCAGCAAAACATTTAAGGGTAGAATATTTTTCTGTTATTTTGACCAATCTTGTAATACAAGACATTGGCATTTAAATGCGCGACTGCCCCTGCAAACACTTATTCGGTTGAAGACTTCTGCTTATGGGTAAGGATCCAAAAGGTAAGTATCTATATGGTCATGTGATTGCGGCCTCGTGTTTCTGCATCCAGGCCGTGGGTATCGGCACATATTTCTCCTATGGCGTGTTGTTCAATCCGTTAATCGATGCGTTCGGCTGGTCAAGGGCTTCGATTTCCGGAGCCGCATCCCTGGCTTTTTTGCT
>JASFFJ010000495.1:0-6041 GCA_050124355.1 Desulfobacterales bacterium
GGATCAAAAATACAGACGTAACCGTCAAGGTTATCGATCGAACCGGCCGCAAAGATTTTGTTGTGGTCCCGCGGCAATTTACAGGGCGACTACTCCATGTTCTCAAACCGGCTGAAACCGAATTGGGCGATATTTATCTTGAAATTTATCTTAACGATCCGGGTTCTGTAAACAGCGTTGGGTTATATCGCCGTGGCACGCGCGTCCTGCCTTCGATTACTGAACTCGACCAATTTGAAAAAGAGCCTTGGACGGCCGGCTATCTCCAGGGCATTGTGGATGCGCCGTTTTTATCTCTCACCCCGGGGACCCGCCATGGTATTATTCGTGATGATCATTTTTACGCCTTCTGCCGGGCCATGGATCCGGTAGAAAATCAGCTTCAAGAAATTATTGAGGAACAACGCAAAGCTGAGGAAGAGCGGTCCAGCCGCCAGGTTCTGCGCAGGGTCCAGCGTGCTCTTAAAGAGGCCTTTTTGAGGCTTCCACAAGAGGAATATGATTGGTTTGATATTTATGGCGAAAAACCCAAAAATAAACCGGGGAATCTATTCTCCAGCGGGCCTATGGGTGGCGTTTCCCGTGGACAAAACAACCGTGATAGTCAGAATTCTGAAGATGCGTCGGAAATACTTGATGATGATAGCAGCCAAAAACAGTTTTTTGAATATGCCGGCCCGTTGTTCAGCGCGCTAATTTCTCCTAAATCGAGTGTCGTGTCAGTTGACCGACGCAAAAAATATCGTGTGGTCTGTCGGGACCGCTCCCGCAGGGTCGTTTTAGAAAACCTGGACTACCAATGGAATATTATTGATGGGGACGGCCATCTCACTGAGAGTGACCGTGAATCCATCACGTTCATTGCACCCCCGGAGCCGTGCCTGACCACATTGGAGGTAATTGTCCGCCAAGGGGGGGTGACCTGCAGAGACGAGGCCTTGATCACGGTCACCGACTCTCTCATGGATCAATCATCAAATACCGGTAAAGCGAACAAGGGACTTCCCGGGTATACCTATCGTCGGGCGCCGGGCGAAATATGGCGTTCACGATTCGATGAGGAAAAAAACGTGATTGTCATCAACAACGGTCACAGGGATTTTGTATATGCCGGCAAACAGAAACGCCGTAAGCTTCGCTATATTTGCCGTCTGTTTTGTAAGGAACTCGTTCGCCACAATTTCCCGGGACTTCAGACGGACGAACTTCTTGAACGGATGATCGAGTTGTCGCTGTATACCGAAGAGCATTTGAAATAATTAAAAGACGCTGGATGACTGGCATATTGGGAAAAATGAATTAATTTAATGAAGGGCAAAAAATTACAGACCGATATCCCCAAAGAACATAATATCGTTTCTGTTAACGACATATCAGGTTTAGTTAAAAAAGCACCGTTAGGTTATAGGATCAGACAGCATCAAGATGACTTTTCAAATCTGGCATAAATGGTTGGCAATAATTGCCGTCATTTTTGTTACAATGACAGCCCATGCTCACGAAATCAGTGCACCCAAAACCGCCAGGCATATGTTTCAGGCAGCAGAAATCTTTTTAGAATCGCTCTCGCCCGAACAACGCAAATCGGCTTCTTTTTCGTTCAAAGATGATGAGCGCTATGACTGGCACTACACTCCCAGAAGACGGTCCGGCCTGGCCCTAAAGGATATGTCGGCAGACCAGCAGGCACTCGCTTTAAAGTTTCTAAAGGTCGGGCTAAGCCAGAGCGGCTACTGGAAGTCGACCACTATCATTAAACTGGAGGCGGTGCTGCGAGAGATTGAAACCTTTAACTGGCTGGGTCGGGATCCTGAAAAATACTATTTTTCATTTTTCGGGCAGCCGTCCATGACCGGCACCTGGGGATGGCGGGTGGAAGGCCACCATCTGTCGCTTAACTTTACGATCGTGCAAGGGCGATTGTTTGCAACCGCACCGCGTTTTCTGGGTGCCAATCCGGCCAAGGTGGCGGCAGGAGAACTCCGCGGTGTGCGTACCCTGGCCGGTGAAGAGGATCTGGCCCGGAAGCTTTTGACCGCACTTAATCCTAAACAACGGCAAAAAGCCGTTTTTCGCGAAAAAGCCTACCGCGATATCGTGACTGGCAGCGATGAGATGGTTTTGCCCCTTGAGCCGGT
This sequence comes from Desulfobacterales bacterium, assembly GCA_050124355.1. Classification (GTDB taxonomy): domain Bacteria; phylum Desulfobacterota; class Desulfobacteria; order Desulfobacterales; family JAFDCJ01; genus JAFDCJ01. The sequence continues at coordinate 2,139 of JASFFJ010000495.1, forward strand.
CGGCATTTCCGCCGCTGAGTTCGATGGATCTCAAAAAGCGTTGCTGTTGCAGCTGATCGACGAATATGTATCGTCCTTGCCGCCTGAAATTGCACGGCAACGAATCGAAATTATTCAAAACAGCGCTATGGATCAGATTTATTTCGGCTGGGCGGGCGGTGTCGAACCGGGCCTTCCCCATTATTATCGTATTCAGGGGCCCACTTTCCTGATCGAGTATGACAATGTCCAAAACGGCGCCAATCATATCCACACGGTATGGCGTGATTTTGATGGTGATTTCGGTCGAGACCTGCTAAAAGAGCACTATCGGGCAGCGCATCAGTGAAAACCCGGGACAGATTTTCAGGCTCATAATATCAAGATGTCCCCTATTTTTTCACTGTCATTAGAAGCAAGGTTTTTTACACCGGATCGACCTCGACCTGCAGGGTATCGTTGATCCGGTTGACCAAATTGGCCAGGGCTATCACCATCGTCAACTCAACAATCTCATCCTCGGAATTGTACTTGCCCACATATTCCAGAACCGCCGGGTCAACTGCGGTCGCTCCACGCGTAACAATATCTGCAAAACGTATGATGATTTTTTCTTTCTCGTCAAAGGCTTTGCTGTGTCTGTAAAATCTCAGCTCTTCGATCTGTTCGTCGGTAACGCCGGCCTGCTTCGCCGAAGCAGTGTGGGCGACGGTTCAATATTCGCATTCATTTATGATAGATGTTTTCAGATAGGCCAGCTCCTTGTATTTGGTTTCTATTTTGCCTTGGTTCATGACCGCGTCGTAAAATTGGATAAGCGTTTTAAGAGCTGCCGGAAATCTGGCTACCACCCCGAAAATATTGGGTATGCTGCCGATATCTTTTAGCATTTGATCGTAGATTTTATGTAGTTCAGCAGGTGCCTGTTCTTTGGTAAGCGGCGTTGGAACTCCCATTGGATGTCTCCTTTCTGTGTTCGATGTAATTCTCTTGATAAGCCACCCCGCCTTGGCGGGATGAGAATTGAAAAGGTTCTACCGTTGATGGGTGATCTCGGTTAATTGATTTAAAGCTAAACGATACCGGTGGCTTATCAAGTGAGTTAGCCTTTTGATCCTTTTTCTAATTCTTCCCAGCACGACCACTGGCAGTCCTCGGGTTTGAGATCCATCAATTTGGTATTTTTACAGTTAGCACTTTTCAGGACTTTTTTACCGTTTATTTCTTGCCACTCGAGCAAAAGCTCGGTGTCAATTTTTTCTTCAGGACATTTTATCTGGCATTTTTCCCACCTGGATTTTTGTTTCACAATATAACCTCCTTTAGATAAACAGAATCAAATATTTTCGACACGTTTTCATTGAATAAAAAATAGATAGAATACGGCTGCTATCCAGCATCCAGGATCCAGTATCGAGCATCTTGTCATACTTCGGACAAAGGCTTGTGTCAAAAAATTGCTTTTTTTATGAGTAGATAACGAAGTCTGAAACTATGTTAATTGAACAGCGATAAAAGGTCAAGACGGGCTCATATCAGATGCTGTGCTTACGTTTCCGAACATACTGGACCAAGTCCTTTTCAAGATGTGGATCGATTTCCGGCTTTTCATATTCCGTTAAGCGCTTTTCCAAGAGCTTTCCGGCCCGTTGCGTAATGTCTCTCGGTTTCATTTCAAACCAGTCGCTGTGCATCTTTTGGCTGCTCAGTTCAGGACGAAAAAATTCGTCGCGACAGCGATTGACGGTATGCATTTGCAGCAAATAATCGCCGGAAGTGCCCAACTCTTTGATCAGGTCCATGGCATAGGCGTCCTCCGTGAATTCCAGCGGCTTGATCAATTTTTTCAAGGCCCCGCAGAGATCTTCGTCGGCAATAAACTTTTCATAGCTCATGGCAATCATGGATCCGTACGTACCGCAGGCGTGGAGGCTCAAATGAACGCCGCTCAGGGCTGCCGTGGTCAGCATCATGGCCGACTCCATACCGGCCTGATAATCGAGACAAAAGGACTCGGTCAAGGCTCCCTGGCTGCGACAGGGTATGTTGTAATAGCGTCCCATGGCCGTGACAATGGCGGTGTGTTTGGCATCTTCGGGTGAGCCATTCACATAACTTCCGGTTTTCATCTCCGTGGGACTGCCGCCCAGACCGTAAACGATAGGGTTGCCGGGTTTGATAAGCTGGGCCAGGCAGATGCCGGCCAGCGTGGTTGCATTTGAGATCACCAATGAGCCCGCAATTGTGATCGGACCGGTGGTACCCAGGGAACAGGCAGAGTGAATGATCAATGGTTGTCCGGCTGCGGCTAATATCAGGATGGCGTCGACCATTTCAGCGGCATACTGCAAAGGAGACAGGGAGTCGACCAGGGAGATCATCACGGGCTCGTTTGTATGGCCCCAGATCATTTCCGCCAGCTTCAGAGAGTCCACGGCAGCCGCTTCGGAAACCGAACTTCCCATGATGGGTTTATCGGTGAGAAGAATGGTTGACAGCAATATGTCCAGATGGGCCGTATCTTGGGGCACGTCGCCGGGCTGTACCACCATGGAGCTGTTGAAGTCCAAATACTTGGAGGTTTGAACCAGTTTGCAGAAATTTTGCACGTCCCTGAGGGTGGCATTCCGTTTTTCTCCCGAAGGCTCGATAATGAAAGGAGGGCCGTAGCCGGGGGCCAGGACAAAATTGTTGTCACCGACCCGGATGCTCTTGGCCGGATTTCTGGCCGATATGGTAAACGAGGATGGAACTGTCGCAATGGCTTGGCGAATATCTTTTTCCTCAAAAAAAACCATCTCGCCGTCTGTTCTAAAACCATGTTTTTTAAATATTCCCAAGGCCTTATCACAGGGAAATTTGATTCCGGTAGTGCGCAGCAGCTCCAATGAGTTATTGTGAATGGTATCCAGAGTTTTTTGCTCGATGTTGATAATCGCTCTGTTCATTAGGTTTATCCTTTAGTTCGGAAAAGTCGGGAAAATTTGACTATTCAACACCAATTGGAAGTTCTTGATTTAGTATGCTTGAAGCTGGAACGCTTGGAAGCTAAAATTTCCACATTTTTTTGGCGTTCCAGCATTCTGGCTTTCTGGCTTCCCAGCCAATAATATTAGGCAATCAATAAATTAGGTTTCCTTTTGCAAATGCACCGCAGTTAAAACAGAATTTCCAGCAAATGTCAGGATGTGATGGAATCATCTTTTTTGAGTTGATAGGTAAATGTTGTCGTAGTGCTATTGTTGGGGCCTCCGATATAGGTGAGTTGAATGTCACAATTTTTCAAGAATTTACGGGACCTGAGCGCCGAGCAGACTACCGGGATACGCCTTGAAAATCCAAGCTCCTTGTGAATATCACCAGCCCGAATGGACAAGGTCTCTCTACCATCTTTTTTGGCAGGCTTGATGTATTTTCTTTTTACATATTGCCGAACCCGGTCTGAAGGAGGCAACATCTGGTCTGCGGTAATTGCCAGATACTTTTCATTAAGTTTGTATTTGCCCTTACCAAGATAGGTAAAATAATCTTTTTGATTCGGATAATGCCGATGGGAAGGGTGAGCAGGTGCAGCGGCTATTACCTGCGCTGCGAATGTGTTTCTTTTTAACCTGGGATGGTCCAAAAGGGATAGATTGAAAAGCTTCGCACCGGTAAACTCGTTTTGGCCGGTATCTATCACATACTTTTTGGCCGTTTGCAGGATGATGTCGTGGACTGTTTTTTTCTTAGTCTCAGACGAATCTGTCCTGTCGCTGGATTTTAAGCGGTATGGCAAAGAAACCACAGCCGGTATCAGATCGACATCTTTAATATTGATGTGCGCTTCATCTTTCTTGAGAGTGAGTGACAAGTTAATGGTAATTGAAAAATTTAGTTTTTTCATGGATATCACCTTTTTTATTAATTTAACGTAGAGCGTAT
>JASFFJ010000496.1:0-6028 GCA_050124355.1 Desulfobacterales bacterium
GCCTGACAGGTGCGGTCGAAGAGCATCTTTTTCTTGAGATTTGGATTTTCCATAACCCTGCCGTCGAGCAGACCCTTTACGGTGCCAATGCTCTTGTTCGCTCGAAAGCGGATGGTCTCCCGGACCATATTGCTGAACCGCAATGGGAATGTTCTCCTATCTTCGCCAGGATACAGGAAGTGTCCCCAGTCCAAAATGAGTCTTGCCGTCTCCAGGAAAGAACTGACCACTGCATGCCGGGTTGTCTGGATCCCGATCCAGCGAGCCGCGACCGCCTCACGGTAGTATCGTCTGCGGATCTGCCGCCAATTTTCTGCATGGATGTGATAAAGGGCGGCCTGGGGTTCATAGACAACCTGATAGCCACGCTCCATCCAGTATTTGGCCCATTCGACGTCTTCCAGGCCCAACAGGCCTTCATCAAATGGATGTTGTCGCCACAAGTCCTTGCAAATCGCAGAGTTAGCATTGTTGGCAAAAAATCTAGGAGGTCGCAACACGCGTCGTTGCAAGCCAAAAGTACGGCGCATATCCTGGGCTTCACTGAAATTGGATGATCTTGCCCCTAGTTGTCGTCCGTAGACCATTGCAGTGGTGTCATCGTAAAGAGGTTTTATCAGGTTCCCCAGCCAGCATTCATTAAACGGCAGGGTATGGGCTGAGGCAATTACGATGTATTTACCGGATGCTTGCTGAATCCCGGCGTTCAAGGAATGGCCGAAAGTAAAATCGCGACTTTCAATTGCCAGCAGCTTGTCAGCTTTTTGGGCTGCGATTTCCCGAGTCCGGTCCATCGATCCCGAATCGACGACAATGGTTTCATGATCGCGATAGGCCTGCCGCTCGATTGCTGCCAGCAGATCCGGCAAGAATTTTTCCTCGTTGAAGGTACGGATAATCACGGATGTTTCAGGGTGGTTCATTTTCCAGCTTTGTGCAGGCCCTCAAGAAGGTTTTTGACGGTGGTCTCATGTACTCTGTCCCATGCCTTTGGGCTGCTGTTGGCAGTGTGGGGCGCCAGGAGGCAGTTGTCCAGAACCCGCAAAGGACTGTCCGCCGGCAGGGGTTCTTCTTCAAATACATCCAGGGCAGCGCCCGCAATACGTCCTTGCTGCAAAGCTTGTATCAAAGCAGCTTCTTCCACCACCGGTCCACGTGAGGTATTGATCAAGTAGGCGTCGGTTTTCATCAGCTCCAGCTGTGCCTTGCTGATGAGATGGTAGGATGTTGGGTTCAGGTCCGTGTGCAAGCTGACAAAATCAGCCGTGGTAAGAAGTTTTTCCAGTGAAACGACTTCCAGGCCGGTGGCGGTTACGAAATCATCGGGCAGCTTGACAATATCATTGCCCAGGACCCGCATCCCGAAACCCACTGCGCGCCGTACGACGGCCTTGCCGCAGTCTCCCACTCCCACAACACCCAAAACACATTCTCCCAGGGCCAACAGACGGGGTTTCTCCCACCGGTCCTGCCGGATGTCCCGATCCAGCCACGGCAGTTTGCGGGCAAACGTCAGCATGTAACCCAGAGCCGTATCCGCCACCGGCTCGGAAAATGCGTCGCGGGTCCGGCACACGGGGATTCCCCGGGCAGCGGCAGACTTGGAATCGATAGAGTCAATTCCCGTCCCCCATTTGGATATCACTTTGAGCCGGGGGGCAGCTGCCAGGACACGCTCGGTGATGCGATCGTCACCGCAAATGATGCCGTCAATGTCTTTAATAACTTCAAGCAGTTCATTTTCACTCAAGCGTTCATTAACTCTTGCACCGATCAGCTCGACACCTTCTTCTGCGAGGCGCTGCCGATACGAATCCATAACGGGAAGAAAATAAGGAGCCGAAACCAGAACTTTCCAGGTCATTTTGCTTTGGTTCTCCTAACCCGGACAAACCGGTATTATTTATTGAAGATTGAAAATTGAAGACTGAAGATTTATGGGATCGTTTCGCTCTATCTTTTTAATATAACTTTTTTATCTAAAAGGAACCCTTTAACCTAAGAACTCTTGAGCTTTGAACCCTGAACCTCTGAACCCGTATACACCTACAGATATTTCGTGGTCAAGGGATCCTTTTGCAGTAATTTTTCAACCCGCTTTAGATCTTCGGGGGTGTCAACGGCATGGGTGATGTACTCCGTTGGAACCATTTTTACCTTGTGCCCGTGTTCGATAAAGCGCAGCATATCTATGGACTCAGCTATTTCCAAAGCTGTCGGGGGTAGCTGGATAAATTCTTGCAATGAGGCGGTAGTAAAGGGGATAATGCATACCTGCTTGAAAGCCGCCAGCTGTTCGAACGGCTGAAGATGACGGGTGGGTATGGGTTCCCGGGACATGTAAACTGCAAACCCGTCGGCATCCATGACGACTTTGATGGTGTTTGGATCTGTAAACTCTTCTTCCGTTTGAATACGCGCCGTCAGATTAACACAGGCGATCTGTTTATCTTCATCGCGCAAAGGCGCCACCGAGGACTCGATCATCGGTGGATACGTCATCGGTTCATCGCCCTGGACCATAACAATAATATCCGCGCTGAAATGTGTAGCCGCCTCCGCTACCCGGTCGCTGGCCCGCTGATGGGAATTGGAAGTCATGATGGCTATGCCACCAAACGCGTTGACCGCATCCATGATCGGTTGATCACAGGTGGCCACAAAAACATCGTCCAAAGCCAGGCACATGGCCGTACGCCGGTAAACGTGCTCAATCATGGGACGGCCCAATATGGATGCCAGCGGCTTTCCCGGAAAGCGGGTTGATCCCATGCGGGCCGGTATTACGGCAACGATTTTCATGATTTGACCTCCAATGAGCATTGCACGGGCAGGATCTCCATCGCTGCCGGGAAACAATGCTCCATTAACTAACTTTTGGCCTCGATTTTGTCAAGTGTTTTGGTATTCTATATCGCCGGGTATTTGACTTGCAATGCTGCCGATCCTTATGGTAAATATCGATTCGATACCGTCAGGATAAAATTCCGATCTTTTGGACAAAAGTGTGAAAGGAGGTATGACGGGGCTATGAGGTCGAAAAAACCCTTTTTATTGATCCCGGTTGAAAGCCAGGTGCGCGAGCTGGATGCCAAGCTTCTGCTGGCCTGCATCGCGGCAAGACGCGGACTGCCGTCCATCATCGGGCCCAAGCGGGATGTAGAAGCGCGCATTGCAAATTTCCCGCGGAGCATATACCTCGCCAAGTCCATGCTGCACGGCCACAAGGCGTTTTTGAAATTAGCTTGCAAGCTTGGCCATAAAATTGCGGCCTGGGATGAAGATGCACTGGTCCACCTGCCGCCCGAAACTTATTTCTCCCGCAGGCTCTCACCCGTATCGATTGGGTGTATGTCCCATCTTTTTGCCTGGGGAGAGGATAACGCCGAGTTGTGGCGCCAGTATCCCGAAATGCCGCGCGGTTTGCCGATCCATGTAACCGGCAACCCCCGCAATGATCTGCTACGCCATGAGATACAGCCGTATTTCGAAAAGGAAGTCAGCAAAATCCGCAAAAAATATGGAGATTTTATTCTCATCAATACCAATTTCAACCACGTTAACTCTTTTTCTCCGATCCGCAGACTATTCCTACCGGCTGACAAGCCTGGGGAAGAGCCGACTTTTGGACGCGCCGCCCGGGGTATGACCCGCGAGTACGCCGAAGGGCTGCGAGATCTAAAACTGGCAACTTTCGAGCATTTCCAGGAGATGATTCCAGCTCTTGAAAAGACGTTTCCCGATTCCACCATCGTTGTTCGACCCCATCAGGTAGAAAGCAAGGAGGTCTATCGCCAAATCGCTGCTCGCTGTGAACGGGTGCACGTGACAAACGAGGGCAATGTGGTCCCCTGGCTGATGGCCTGCAAAGTGTTGATTCACAACGGCTGCACAACCAGCGTCGAGGCCTTTGCAATGGGGGTTCCGGCCGTTAGCTATCGAGCCACTACAAATGACGTTTATGACTATGGCTTCTACCGCCTGCCGAACATGCTCAGTCACGAGTGCTTCAATTTCGAGGAATTAGCGCAAACCCTTAAGAAAATTCTTTGCGGTCAACTCGGTGTTGGGAATGGAGAGGAACGCCGAGCACTGATTGACCACTATCTGGCCGCGCAAAGAGGGCCGCTGGCCTGTGAGCGGATCATTGATGTACTCGAAAAGACGTTCGCCGAACTACCCAATTTGCCGATGCCCCCCTTGTATGATCGCCTGAAGGGATGGCGTAAGGCGACCAAGCGCAGTGTACGGCAATGGTCCAAGCGGCGAAAGATGCGAAAGACAGATTTTAACCGGTCGTTGGCGCACCAGCAAAACTTGTATCCCGAAGTTCCCCTTGGCGAAGTGCGTGCGCGGATTGCACGCTTTCAGCAGGTACTCCGTGATAATGACCAGCTCAATGTCGAACAGTTCCGCCACAGGCTCTTCCGAATCAGCGTATAATAGACAATTTCACTGCTGTAGATCAACTCGGGGATTACCGGTAATGTGTATCCGAATTCCAGGAGATAAATGAGGATACCGGCGCCACAATTCAGCATTATCTTCATCCCATGCAAATAAATTAGACACATGCTCCATTCCCGCCGGTGAGAGCCGACTATCGCAACTCGTCAGTTTTGTGACGAGCCGCATAGAGCACCTAAACAGCATCACAAACGTCGACCACATGCTGAATAAATTCAGAACGACTATAGATTCTTTTAATATCAGGGTCTCCTGAGAGGCTTATCCGATTGAAGTCAGGAATCCTGAAATTTCGAAGGAAAGGAACCAAAAGACAAGGCCGTGGGCCCGAATATCTTGACAATTAGAGATCGTGTCACCATCTTGCAAACGTGGACATGATTTTTCTTAGCGAATAAATAGGCGTTTAAACAGCAAGAAAACCATTCAATGAAGAAACATAAAAAATCAGTGCTTCTCATCTTGTGTTTTATGGGATTTCAGTTGGCGGGGCTTTCAAAATCAGCAATAGCCCAATCTTATTCCCAAATCAAATTCGATCTAAAGCGGGTGCCCTGGACACAGCTTTCGTATCGGATCAAAAAATTCTCGGTTGAGGTGAACGCGCAGGTGCAGTTGACCTCATTGCCGGCTGCAGAAGTAGAAGCAGCGCTGATCAAGAGTCCTCAGGGCGATCCGATCGAGGTGTTGAGGCCGGAATCCACTATGATCTCCGTTTATTATAACGTCGATCCTATCTTTTTGGATCCTGTAAAAACAATTAATCATGTTTGGTTCAATCCGGATGATGCCACCGCACTGGGAAGGATTCGGCAGCGAAGGGGCAAAGAGGATTATAAAAAAGTCTACCGATTCACCCAGCAAGGTGTTTTCAGGCATCGGCGAGAGCCGAAAGATCAGCACGAAACCTCAAAGCAACCAGATAAATGGACCGATGTCAGAGATACATTCTATGCCTATGACTTGGCACAACTGGGATGTCCCAACGTCACCGAACGGACGGTATTGATTTATATTGCCTCTGCGGCTGAAATATCGAAAAGCATGCAGCCACTCTCCTTTTGTGTCTTTGGGAGAAGACAATTATTTCATGTGCGGCTTAAACCGGAAGGATTGCATTCACTGAAGGTTGATTTCATAGAAAAAAGTTCGCAAGGCGAAACGCGTCGTCAAGACGAGGTCACGGCGCTCAAACTTGCACTCGAAGTCCAGCCGCTGGCGTCGGATCTGGAAAAAGTAGAAGACTTCTCATTTCTTGGATTTCACAAGAACATCGCTATATTCATCGATCCCGTGGCAAGCATACCCATACAAATAAGCGGTATAATTTCAACGGTCGGCAATGCGACCATAAAGCTGGCCGAGGTTCAGTTGAGATGACAGAGCATCTAAATTAACTTCCCCCCTCCACTCTCACCCCATTTCTACTTCAATCGTTCAATCTTTGAACCCCTGAACACCTAACCCCCACTTAAGGTTTCAACCAAAACGCCGATAGCGTCTTATGCGAACGCCCCCGCATGCCATGTTGTTTTCGTGGCTGTCCCGGATGCGTCTGACG
>JASFFJ010000497.1:0-5976 GCA_050124355.1 Desulfobacterales bacterium
CCCATTTTGTTTACCCTTCTGGAAAGCCGATGCCACCCCATCTTCTGCGTTGCCAAAGGATTGCGGTAGCCTACTACAAATTCACCCTTGGACGCCTTGAAGTTGGGGCACCCTCGACTTTCGCTCATTTAGGGTTTCACCTTGATTTTGGCGCCCTTTCGGGGTGCATTGGGATTTTTGCGTTTTCATCGCATATCTTTAAAACTTCGGCTCTATGATTTGCGCTATATCAAACGATTTCCGTTCGGGAAAGACAATTGGTCGAGCTAAATTTGCATAGATTACGTCAGAAGAGCATTTCATCTTTGACGGCCTTTTTGTTGGAGGGCGGGAGATAAGATTTAGATTGGCTGCGAGACTGAAGGCTGTTTGCATCTGCTGCCCAGCCGTATCGCTTTTTAAGTTATTCCAGGATATTTACAAACTTAGAGGCACGGATTACTGGGTCATTAGTGATCATTGGGAGGTCAAGGTATCTGGCGGTGGCGGCAATGAGCCGGTCGTGAAGCTCGGGAATGTCGGTGATCTCAGATGCAGTTTTGAGGATCTGCAGGCTCAGCGGTTCAAACTGGTAATTTTCGCTTTTTAACAGGTCCTCGGTTTGAAAAAGACTGATGTCGATACGGTTTTTTTCAAAAAGATATAGCACTTCCATCAATACAATTGCCGGAATGACGATGGTGCTATCAGCCTTGTCGGCGGATAAAAAGGCTCGATGAAACCTGTCGTTGATAACCTTTTTACCCATCATGAATTTGACCAGTGCTTGGGTATCGGTCACAAAACTAGCCATCGCTTAATTCCTGTTCAACGTGTTCCCATGCCTGCTTTTTAATTTTTTTCAGGTCCGAAAAGTCGATATCATAGTCTTTCAAAATGCCTTGCAGCTTTAGCACCTTTTTTTCTTCCAACTGTTTTTTGTGCCTCATAAAATCGATAAAGTTGGCAATAGCGCTCAAATCCTGCTCGGTAAAGCCGATCAACTTATTGTAGATATCGTGTTTGGTTATGGCGGCTTTGTTCATTTTATTTCTCCCGCCCTTACAGCTGCTCAGGCGCAGCCAGAAGGCTTTAAAATTTGTTTTTCAGGGTAAAGGTATCCAGGATCTTCTTGATGTATCCCTTGTCTTGTTGCACAAGCCATTTTTCGTCGATTCCCTCAATAGGTCAATAGGGCAGTTTTGGGGCAAAACTGATGGAATAAGACCGTTTCAGAGATATTTTTAATGCATTTTATCGGCAATGTCAACTACTTAGCGTGGCCCGATTCCAGCCTTGCAAAGTATAATGGTATAACATTCGTGCACAACGTGCATAATGATTAAAGAAGCATCTGCTTCCAGTCGATTCGCTATGCACGTTGTGTATGAATATCCCATTTATCCATTTTTTCTAATCCCAACTTTTATAATAAAGTTGGGATTTACAGGCGGCATCACTCAGCGTAAAAAAATTTTATCTTAATGCTGGAAGGCTATCAGTGAATCAGCGACCACCAAGCTGGGGGTATGACGATGGCCCCTGGAAAGGGCCGGGCCACCGCTGCTAGCAACCGGCGATCTCTGCCGGTGGTCGCTGATTTTTAACCGACATAGCCGGTGGCTTATGAATTTTGAATAGATTAATAGAAAAACAAATAACTCGTTGAAATAAATATTCTGCAGGTGTAAAGGATGAATGAATGCGAATTGGACGTTTTTTTTGTGGCGCGAACACCGCACCACCTTCTTCACCAATAATTTTAGAGAGGAACAATTATGTATCTTCCAAAAATTTACGAGACATTTTCCGGTAAATTTCCAGAAGTTCTTAAGGATTTCAAACAACTTGGTCAAACCTGCCGTGAAGCCGGCCCACTAGACCAAAAATGCCAGGATCTAATCAAGCTTGGCATCGCCATTGGTGCAAACTCCAGGGGCGCTGTTATGTCCAGCACCCGTAAGGCCCGCGAAGCCGGAGCCACTGCAGAAGAAATTGCCCACGCCGTCTTGCTGTCATTGACGACCACCGGTTTTCCCAATATGATTGCCGCACTGGGTTGGGTAGACGAGGTTCTTAATAGAAAATCGGGGTAAGCGTTCAGGGTTGAAAGGTTCATAAGTTCGGGGTTAAGCCCAATCGCCTGTCGCCGGAGCAACCAGTTTGATCGGAAAAGAAACTTAATGGCATTGGAACTCTCATTTTTGACAAGATCAACAAGATGGGCAAGATCTGCTGCACGGAACCAAAAAAATCCTGATAATCCTGTAAATCCTGTCTAAATTAATTTAGTTTCATAAAAGCCCAACAACTGGCCAAAAAAACGGCCAGTTCTGAAATTGGCAGTTGTTGGGTTTCGATATTCGTAATAGCACCGTCAACATGTAGGTTGGGTTGAGTGCAACGAAACCCAAAAGAGCTTGGCGTAGGCTCAACCCAACCTACAAAATGCAAAGTGATCCAGGATAGAACCAACTCCAACTTTTGAAGTTTCACACGAACGATAGCAGCGGGGCTGACATCTGATTGTCTATACTTTAACCGCACTCAACCCTCTGGTTAGTTCCAGGAGAACGCCCAGGCCCTGTCTGATTTCCTTTTCCCGCATCGCCTGCACATTCCGAAGAGTCCTACTTCCTGAACCTGTGATAAATCCACCTTTGTTGAAAATTTGGTAACGAGACCAAGCAGACCTTTTTGTTCCAGTTCCTCGAAAGCACTGATGACATGCGGCACCGTGGTTTTTAGCAAGGGTTCAACCGCCTGGGCAAAGTCGATATGGTTTTTTAACTGTTCCAGAAGGAAGGAATTTCAGCGATGTGGAATGAACTCCTTTTAAGGCTTCAACACGTTTGTAACCTGATCGTGTCGCGTCAATAGGTTTGCTCGATTCTGGGAGGAATGAAGGTACGAATCTAAAAAAAAACTCCACTCCATAATCTCATGGAGTGGAGTTCTTATAACCGCGCAATGCGTAACTTTTGCGTTATTCGGGAAATAGTTCTACCGGCCGTTTGGTGCTGCCGGTCGCGTTGGGATAGTTGGGATAGATGTAGGCTTTTTCTCCGGTTTTAAGCAAATGGTCGGCTTCTTCGTTGAACTCATTAAAGCGCGACTTCACTTCGTAAAATCCATGCCACCAGGCGTAGTCCGGCGCCATCATCATCGCACCCATGCGAGCTCGTCGGCCCTCGTGATGCCAGAGCTCATAGAATTGCAGCTCCAGATGTTCATCAAAAAACTTAGTTTTATCGAGAAGCCCTTTTTCATATAGTTCATCCAATTTCGTTTTGGCTGGTTTGAAATATACTTCATTGTATTCTTCAACCGCTTTGTCAAAGCCGTCATAAAAATCGTCAATCCATGAGTTGCCGTGACATTGCTGACAAATGGCTTTCATCTTGTTGCGCTCCGTCTGCCAGTCGGACTTGGCCGGAAATGGTTTGAAGTTTTCAGGACGGACGGTCAAGGGCGCCTGGGTTTCCCAGGAAAGCCTTTCGGTGACGTCGTGACTGGTGAGAACCTTACCAGAACCCGACATATGGCAGCCAGCACAGGTCGGCGCCCGATAGTCGACACCGGCTGTCCAAGTGCCGCCGGCGGCATTAAAGTTGTATTCGCTTTTATAGGCGTGATACAGTGTCCCGTGCTTGGATTCTTCATAAATTTCGATCTGCGGATGGTCGGGACCCAGATGGCACTGATCGCACGCTTCCGGCATGCGGGCTTCAGCTACTGAAAAGCGGTGACGGGTATGACAGGAAGTACAGGCACCCTTGCTGCCGTCGGCATTAATACGGCCGACGCCGGCGTTTGGCCAGGTGGCTGGATCGATTTTGCCGTTTTCGTCGATCTTTATAATTGTGCCGTGACAATTGAAACAGCCGGTTTTGCGCTCATTATCGGAGTTCATCCCCTTGTTCAGCCAGGGGTCGAGTTTCCACATGATCTCGATGGTATTTGCATGCTTGGAGCGGCTGTATTGGGTGACTTCGTCGGGATGACAACGAGAGCAATCTTTCGGTGTGACGATGGAAGCAATGGGTACTTTGTACTTCTCCTCGCCATAGGGCATGTCGGAGCGGCTGTAATACTGCTCATGCCCTTTGGCAATATCCGTATCGCCGGGCTGCACAACATGGCAGTCCAGGCAGGATATATTGGCGTTGGCATGACGACTTTTCGCCCAGTCTGCAAACAACCCCGGAGTGGTGGCACGATGACACTCGATACAGGCCACCGCCACCGGCGGGACGCTGCGTTCAATGCGATACTCCTTTACCGTGGGAAAATTGGTCTGCTGGGCCGGGACCGTCAGGGGCACGGCGCATACCAATGAAAAAATGACCAACAGCTCGACCGTTCGTATGAGTGACATCTTTTTCATTAACCAGCCTCCTTTCGAGTTCATGATAGAAATAATAAGAAAATTAAATTCCAAGCTTTTCGACGCGCAGACCTTTGGCCTGATAGGGCAGCCTGCGATACTGACGGTACATAACGGCAATTTTATCGTTGTGGACCAAATCATAATGGCAGTCCACGCATTTTTTCTCGTAACCCGCCCGGGCGTAGATGACAGAACGATGGGCCAGCATCGCCCCGCGACTGTTCGGCATGTTCAATAAATTCCGGTGACACTTTTGACACTGGTCGTTGTCGAATGCAGCATAGGCCGATTTGCGGGCCTTTTCGCGATCATATTCCCCGGACAAAAAATGAACCGCTACGTCCTTGATCCCATGGTAGGTTTTAGCGAAGAAAAAATCATATGTATCCTGGGGAGACGGCAGATGACAGTCCATGCAGTCAACGACCACACCTGCGGCATTGTTAAAGTGGGTGGATTCTCGCCAGGCCCTTACGGCTGGTTTAATTTCGTGGCAGGAGGCGCAGAAATCCGGTGTCGAGGTGCGGACCATGGTGTAATAGCTCATGCTGAACAAGGGAAATGCGATCAGAATTCCAATACCAATTAGGATGACGGCTTTTATAATTCTTCCACGGGCGGGCTTTTTCTGCGTGGATACATTGTCTACCTCGTTCATATCAACTCCTTGTTAGGAAAACGATGACATGTATAGGAATCATTGATGTTGGATTGATAAGAAAAAACAAAGAATTAGTCAAGTTACATAATTGTAAAATTTGTAACATTGAGGGAAAAGACTAATTCATCTCTGTTAACCGTTGTCCCTCGTCACGGACGATGGAATATGGGACAAAACTGCATCGACAATAAATTGCTGGGGCATCTCCGGAAATAACTACACGTCCTGGAACTGATACCCGACGCCCGCCACTGTAACAATATACTCCGGTTTATCGACTTCAGGCTCGATTTTTTTTCTGAGCCGCTGGACGTGTACGTCGACGGCCCGGCTAGTTTGATACAACTGGGAATCGCGCCAGATCTGCTGCTGAATGAATTCGCGGGATAATACTTTACCGGGATAGGAAACAAACAGCGATAGCAGCTCAAATTCGGTTTTGGTAAGCTTAACGCTTTCGCCGCCTATTTTGATATCTCTGGACTTAAAATTGATGGATAGATTCTTGAAGTCATACTGATCGTTGATCAGGCTTCTTTCGACCCGTTTGAAAATAGATTTGATTCTGGCTGAAAGCTCTAAAAAATTGAAAGGCTTGACGATGTAATCATCGGCGCCGCATTCAAGCCCCAACACCTTGTCCGCAACACCGTCCCGTGCGGTCAGCATGATAATGGGAAAATCAAATTCACGCCGCAGGATCTCGCAAGCTTTAATGCCATCAATATCCGGCAGGTTCAAATCGAGAATGATCAAATCCGGCCGATTATCCCTGGCCATTTGCAGGCAAGAATGACCGTCTAAAGCGGTCAACACCTCATAGCCGTCCAGCTCCAGGTTCCCCCTGACGGTCTGGACAATATCTTTGTCATCGTCGACCACAAGGATGCGATATTTGGTGGTTTTGATCACATTCTCCATGCGGTTCCACCCCAGATTTTTTCAC
>JASFFJ010000498.1:0-5970 GCA_050124355.1 Desulfobacterales bacterium
GTTTGATTTCAGTCAGTTATAAGCTATCTTGGCTTATTATCGCAGATAATAGCTAAAAACCATTTAAAATCAGACATTTTCTACGAATTACTCGTAATTTCTAATTCTCAACTTTAGAATTCTAACAATATGGTTACCATTACAATTGTTAAAAAATATCGACATCTTTAAATCATAAATTCCTTTGGATTACATCGAAGTGGTCTAAAATTTAATTGACTTTGACTTATCCTTTTTTGTGATTAGGATTTTTAAAACTGTAAAAATGTCATAGCCGCAAAGAGGCACAAAAAGCACAAAAATAAATTTTGACGTCTAGTAAATTTAATAAGTTACGAGAAGTAGAAATTGAAGTTCAGACTTTTTACGAATTCACCTATATTTAATTTTGTGTCTCAGACCGGATTCCTGAAAGGAGAAAGAATGATACTATTTCAATTGTTAAAAAAACGAAGGGTTTTAAGTGCATTTATTATTGTTTGGGTCATTATTTGGATACCTTTCTCAGCTGCATTCGCTGAGACTGAAAAAAAACCTAAACCAAAGCCTGTGACAACTGATAATCCCGACATTTCGCCAGAAGAATTAGGGTATCGTGTTCAGCCGCTGACAAAAGACGATCTATCTGTGGAAGCCGATGGATGGCTACAGATCTTAAAAAAGCATGTTGGAGGCGTCAGTGAGGTGCAAATTCAGGTTTTGACGGCCAAAGATGAAGAAAAAACAAAATTGCTCGAATCGGTAACCAAGCTCAAAGAGGAACAAACGGCCCTGGTCGATCGCCTCAAGGTGGTCATTGAAGAATTCAGATCAAAGGGAGGCAAAATCGAGGACTACGAATCATATATTGCTGCTATATCCGGTGTCGAGGTTGATGTTTCCGATGCCGGCGCCGCCTGGACAGTGGTTACGGGCTGGTTGCTTTCGGCCGAGGGCGGTCTCCGATGGGCGAAAAATATCATATTTTTTTTGATTATCATATTAATTTCCTGGATCCTGTCAAAAGTAGTAAGAAAAGCTGTCAAAAAAGCCACTCAAAATATTAGAAGTGCCTCCGAGCTGTTAAAGGATTTTATTGTGAACATCAGTGGCAAAGCCATTCTCCTGGTCGGTTTTATCGTGGCCTTGTCGATGTTGGAAGTTAACATCGGTCCGTTGTTGGCCGCCATTGGTGCCGCCGGCTTCATCGTTGGCTTTGCCCTTCAAGGCACGTTAAGTAATTTTGCTGCCGGCATTATGATCCTGATTTACCGACCCTACGACGTCGGTGATATGGTTGATGTCGCCGACACCTTTGGCACGGTAGATGCCATGACGATTGTATCCACTACCTTAAGAAAACCCGACAATCAAAAAGTGGTCGTACCGAACAATATGATTTGGGGAAACATCATTACCAATATTACAGGCACTTCCAAACGTCGTGTCGATTTGGTGTTTGGAATTGGCTATAGTGATGACATTGCGAAGGCGCAAAAAATATTGGAAGAAATCTTGGCAAATCATGAATCCATTCTAAAAAACCCCGAACCCGTCGTTAAAGTTCATGAATTGGCCGATTCTTCAGTTAACTTCGTGGTCCGGCCATGGGTCGAAACCGACAATTATTGGGATGTCTACTGGGATATTACCCGTGCCGTTAAAGAACGCTTTGATGCTGAAGGTGTGTCCATACCATTCCCGCAACACGATGTTCACGTGCATCAGCTATCAACGGCTTGAAACTCTGACTCTTGATAATTCTCTAAATGTTTATGTCTTGTCAATTAAGCGCCCGGTGAGGTACTTTTGAATGACGCTTGAAATCAAGGTCTGGTAAGGCAAGCCTTCTTCCAGTGCCTTAATGTGGGCCAAGTGAAAATCACGTTCCGTCAATCTGAGGTTCACCCGTTTGGTTTTATTGAATGTGTTGCGAGCTGCATACCGTGCTACTTCAATTTCTTGCACGACATTCGGCACGGATTTTAATTCATTCCGTTCGAAGGCATCCAAAATTTCTCTCTCTTCATTATTAATTTGATATTTCATGCTTTCTTTTCCTCTCAGAGGTGAAGCGGTCGGCACGAAACGGCTCAATGGGAAAATCCGTGCGGCCTTCGGTGATCAAGTCGGCCATGATGTTGCCGACGATGGGGCCCAATTGAAACCCATGGGCGGAAAAGCCGAAGGCGTGAAAGATCCCCGGCGACGATGGGCTGGGGCCGATGACCGGAATTTGATCGGGCATAATTCCTTCAATACCTGCCCAGCAGCGCACCACCGGAACGGAGTGCATATTGGGAAAAAGGTCCGTGACAGTTTGGGCGCTGATCATCAGCTTCCTGAAATCGATAACGATTCGTTCGGTGGTCATGTCCAGACGGCTGCGGTGGCCACCACCGATGACCACACTGCCGTTGGGCATCTGCTTAAACGAGAGTTTACGGCTGGCCAGGCCAACCACCGGATCTAAAAAGCGGGACACCCGTTGAGTGACCATCATGGTCGGTGCTTCGGCCTGAAGCGGTATCGTGTCTCCTATCATGGCTGCAATGCGGTCACCCCAGGCGCCGGAACTATTTACGACGATCGGTGCTTCATAGACGGTGTCACCACAGCGGACACGCCAGAGATGGTGTTTGCGTTCGATGGCAGTTACGGGGGAATGCTCCAATAGCGTCGCACCGAGCTGTACCGCTTTGCCACAAAATGCCTGGGTGGTCCAATAGGGTTCGGCAAACCCGTCGCGGCGAGACACCAGCGCGCCCACACAGTGTCCTGCGGCAGCCGGCACCAGGCGCCGCATTTCCCCGGCATCGACAAGTTCCTCATGGGTATAACCGAGGCTGTCCGCAAGCTTGGCTCGCGCTTCGAGCTTGCGCATATCGGCATCGTTTTCGGCAATCTTTATTTGCCCGCTCGGCCTGAAACCACAATCATGATCCACGATTTTTTCGATCCGGTGCCACAATTCCATGGCTGCCAAAGACAGTGGAATCTCGGCCGGGTCCCGGTTCAATCGACGCACGCCACCGGCATTGACACCCGAGGCTCCTCTGCCAGCGGTTTTCTTTTCCAAAAGAAGCACCCGTTGTTTGCGTTGAACCAAATTCAGGGCGGTAGCGCACCCCTGTAGACCGGCACCGATGACGATGACATCGTAGGCGCTGGCGGTGGATACCGAACGCTGGTTGTTAGCAGATATTGGTGACATAAGCAGCTAAATATCTTCCATGACTGCTCTTGCTGTAAGCAGACCTTGTCAATTAATAATTGGAAATCAAGGGGCTCGTAATACCATATCAGGTTGTCATGCCGGACTTGATTCGGCATCCAGAAAAAAGTGGTAGTACTGGATTCCGGCCTTCGCCGGAATGACGATTTAGAAGTACTTAAGGCATTTTATGAAAGCGTAAAAATGGAATATTTAAGTTTCGATTTTCCTTTTGGATTCTTCATGTTATTATCGGTATGCAACATCTAGCCCTCAGTCTATTTCCATACTCGCCAGGGCACGCAGATGAATCGGTTTTAGCGGCGGACGGATATGGAAATAACCCACATCGGGCATTTCGAGCTGGTGGACATCGGCAATGATTTCCGAAACCGTCAGGCCACACATACGACCCTGGCAAGGTCCCATGCCGCTGCGGATCTGTGCTTTGACCTGATTGGGCCCCAATCCTCCCAGAGCGGCGGTCTCCCGAATCTGTCCGGCGGTTATCTCCTCACAGCGGCATACGATCGTGTTGTCATTCACCGGCCGGTAGAATTCGGGATGAGGCTGGAACAATGCATCCAGAAACGGCCGTATCGCGCGCTCGCGCTTGAGTTTTTTTTGCAGCAGCCGTGCAGTTTTCTCTTTTTCGCGGGATGAAATCGCCCCCAGGCAAAATGCGGTATCGACAGCCGCCAATTCACCGGCGATCTGTGCCGACTTTGCGCCGTAAATGCCGCTGGTATCCCCGGCCACCGATATATTGGCGGCGCTGGTATTGCCCCAGCAATCCAGTTTGGGTTTCCAATAGCGCTGGATCGGATCCCAGACATGATCACATTCCAGTTGACGGGTCATCTGGGTATTGGGCACCACCCCGTCGTGCAACAGCAGCAAATCGGTTTCAACCGAACGGGTTTGCCCGTTGTGCTTAAAAGACACCACCCCGACTCGCTCCGATCCAGACGCCCGCAAATCTCTAACGGCGCGATAATAGGGAATTTGGCGCCTGAGTATTTGAGCCCGCATCCGCAGTCCCTTCAACAAATATTCGGGAGCCCGCATGGCCCGCGGCAACCAGGGTACGGCCTTTAAATAATCCTCAAAAGCACGGGTATCCAAAACAGCTTTGACGTCGACACCGCATTCCGCCAAATGACACGTGACCAGATACAACAGCGGGCCGGTACCGGCCAAAACGACCTCGCCCTCAGGGACCAGCGCAGATGATTTGAAAAGGACATCCATGGCGCCGGCGCCCATCACCCCGGGCAGCGTCCAACCGGGAATCGGCACCGGACGTTCTTGGGCACCCGTGGCGATTAAAATGCGACGAGCGGTTATGCGGCCGGCGTTTCCATCACAAAGGTAATATACGTCGGCGTCAGGGGTCAGCTGCCAGACCATGGCCCGGGGAAGATAATCGGCTTTCGAGTGGTGAAACGCTTCGATCAGGGATCGACCATGCTGGTAATCTTTACCAAGAATGGCCATCCGGCTGACATCCGTGCGTTCCAGGGTGCGATAAATCTGACCACCCGGAATTTGCTGTTCATCGATGACAAGCACCGATAGACCGTAGGCGTCGGCCCGGGTAGCGGCCGCACACCCCGCAGGTCCGGCGCCGATAATGATGTAGTCGTAAGCACCTTTCATGGTTCAACGCCCCGCAGACCTTTTTGTATCTTGATCGACATACCGTCGCGCACGGTTGTCATGCATGCTTGGTGGTTGGGCGAACCGTCGATTTCCACCAGACATTCAAAACATACACCCATCATGCAGTAGGGTGCACGTGGTCTGTTGCTGATAGAGGATTCTCGGAAATGATTGAAACCGGCGGCATATACAGCGGCAGCGACGCTGTCACCGGCCGGCACGGTCACCGGCCGGTCTTCCACCTTGAGCGTGACCGTTTCGCCGTCAATCGGAACTATGCGTTTAAACATCAAACCTCCTCGGACTGAAGTGTTCAAAATCTTCGGGTTTTGCTCCGACCGCGATCCAGCGTGCGATATCCGTGGCATACAAAGACGCCAGGCTGACACCGCTATGAGACGTCAGAACAAACGCCCCGGGATAGGTTGTCGATTCATGATAAATCGGATACCGATCCGGGGTCAGCGGTCGCAGGGCGGCCCAACTGCGCACGATCCGGACATCGCCCAGGCATGGAAAGGCTTCAAAGGCCCGTCTGGCAATATATTGCATGACATCGGTGGTCACGTTTGTATTGTAGCCGACCGCTTCATTAGAGACACCGAGCATAAGGCTACCCTCGTCGGTCTGGCGGATGCCGCTGATGGGGTAAGGCAGCAAGGGGTGTACGCGCTCGGTGACCAAAAGCTGTCCCCGTTCAGGGACGACAGGGATGTTCATATCGAGCATGGCCGCCAATCGGGGGATGCCCACGCCGGCTGCCAAAACCAGTTTCGGGGCGCTGAACAATCCCTTGGCGGTTTCGACCTGGAAACGAGCCCCATCGTGTCGAATATGGACCGCGGCAGTACCTCCGTAATAGCGGCCGCCGCTCTGTTTGAACGCCATCTGCATTGCCCTGAGCAGAAACAACGGATTTACATGACCATCATGCGGACTGAACGATGCGCCCACAATCTTGGGTCCAAGCGCCATATTGGGAATGCGGGCCTGCAATTCATCGCGTCCGATCAGTTCGCAATCGTATGTTCCCGATCTGGATTGCCGGCGGATTTCCTCAAAATGCTGTTCGCGTTCCGCAAAGGCTTCCGGACTACGACAGAGCAAAAAACCGC
>JASFFJ010000499.1:0-5957 GCA_050124355.1 Desulfobacterales bacterium
TACATCCCACTGGAAGAGAATGCCACAGCAGAGGATCGTAATGCCTGGACTGGGCAGGCTGAACCCACTGTCGACCAGGAGCTCATACGCAAGGAAATGGGTGACTGTGTGAGGGAATTTGTCGACAGGCTGCCGCCCGACTATAGAACCGTTCTGATTCTCAGTGAAATTGAGGGATTTAAAAATCGGGAGATCGCCGATATCCTGGAAATCTCCCTTGAAAACGTAAAAATAAGGCTTCACCGCGCAAGGGCCCGTCTGAAAAATGAATTGGATGGCGGCTGCAGTTTTTACCATAGCGAAGAGGGGATCCTTGCATGCGACCGAAAGTCTGTTGGCATTTCTGAAACTCAGAAATAGATATTCCGCAACCCATCAAAACCTTCCTGCTGTTATCCTAGGAGTGAAACTTCATAAAACGCAGTGTGCTTTAGGCTGTGACTACTCGTTGGTGAGAGCGGCTTCCAGCCGCGAAAAGAAGTCGCTCTATAGCCATACTTACATGATCGCGGCTGGAAGCCGCTCCCACCAGCGAACTCACATAAATTACCGTGACTGAATTTATTTTATGCTCAACTGAAGTTTCTTTTTCGATTAGACTGGACACTCGCGGCCAGGCAGCGACCTCCTCTCCCAACAAAGCTAATGGTTTTACCGAATAAAGAAAGCGCTTACTTTTTTCACCCTTGAGGGGGGGGACACCCCTCGATTTAAAGATTATTTTTTTTATTTTTATTAACCATACAAGGCGGCGCCCGTGACCGGCCTACACAGTATATAAATTGTAAAAAATAATTCGCTGAATCTGTATCCTTTTTCACCTTTGTTCCGTCTATGGGGGTGAAAGGAGGTGATAGAAATGTTTGGCGCCGGGTTTTGCAATTTTTCGTTCTGGTGGCTTATTCCCCTTGCGATGATGGCCCTGTGTTTTTTCATGATGCGAGGACGAAAAGGCTCTATGATGTGCGGGTTTGGGCCCCACAACAAAAACAGTTTTCGTTTAAACCCATCGGATTCTGCAATGAACATACCCGACAAACGTTTTTGCAGCCGGCAAATTAGACGAAAAAGGGTATGAAAAGAAGAAAATCATTCTAAGCTGGAACAGGTAATCACTAACATCTTGTAAAACGCATTTATTTATTCAATTAACGGGAGGTTTGATATGCACACACTTATTAGCGCACACAAAATAAATGATGAACAATCCGAAAAAGACATTTCCCAAATCGTCGATTACAAGGTAACCATGTTGATAGCGGCCGGTGCTGCCATGGCGGCCAACTGTGAACCATGCCTAAACAAGATTGTCCCTGATCTGATCGAAGCAGGTGTGGCCGAGGCCGATATTCAGAAAGCAGTGGAAATCGGCCAATTCGTCAAGGACAAACCGGCGGCCATTATGAAAGAAGCCGCTGATGCACTTGCAGGCACTCACTTATCGGAACAGCACAAATCCGAAGGATGTCCGTCAGATAATATGAAAGTAACCGGTGGCTGCTGCGGATAATCTCATTAGAGGTAAAAAAAGATTTTGACATTGAGAGGACCACGATTTATGTTTCGATGTATGTCGAATAATCAAAATAAAAATATTGATAAATTCGCGGAAATATTCAAGGCCCTCTCAAATCCGAACCGTTTGAGACTTTTTATGCGACTGATCACCTGCTGTAAGCCGGGCACGGTCACCAGCATCAGTGCCGACACAGCGTCAGAGGGTTGTGCCTGTGTCGGGGAGCTCGGCAAGGACCTCAATATTGTGGCTTCCACGATTTCACATCATATGAAAGAACTTCGCCAGGCAGGCCTCGTTCGCATGGAAAGGCGCGGGCAGAGAATCGAGTGTTGGATTGACCCGGAGACCTTAGCCAGCTTGCAGGGTTTTTTCTCGTAGATTATAAATTTTGTTTTTTTTTCAGGAGTTATTCGATAGTTTTCGAATAATTAAAACTTATAGGAAATTACATTTTAACTTGACATTATCAACCAGCAAGGAGACAAAAATGCAAACCAGAGACAAAGAAGAAATCCGACAGGCTGTTCGCGAGCGCTATGGGAAGGTAGCTAAAAGTGGTAACCCTGCTGCCATAGCGGGGCCGGAAACATCCTGTTGCGGGAAATCCGGCACATCTACGAAAAATGTCTCGATATCACCCTGCTGTGGGAAATCCGACCCATCAGCGGGAAATGATTCGGCGGAACCCTGCTGCGACCGTCCTGAAATCACCTCACAACAACTATCCACATTGATGGGCTATTCAAAGGAAGATATCGACAGCGTTCCCGATGGTGCGAATATGGGGCTGGGTTGCGGCAACCCGGTTGCCCTGGCTTCGCTGAAACCCGGTGAGACCGTCGTAGATCTGGGCAGCGGCGGCGGATTTGACTGCTTTTTGGCGGCCAAACAGGTGGGCGACACCGGTCGGGTTATCGGCGTTGACATGACACCGGATATGGTGAGCAAAGCCAGAGCGAATGCCAAAAAAATCGGGGCTAATACGGTCGAGTTTCGATTGGGTGAAATTGAGCACCTGCCCCTGGCTGATAACAGTGCGGATATCATCATGTCCAATTGCGTCATTAACCTTTCCCCCGATAAGCAACAGGTTTATGGTGATGCTTTTCGGGCGCTCAAACCCGGTGGCCGCTTGGCCATCTCCGATGTCGTTGCCACTGCCCCGCTTCCCGACGAAATACAGCAAGATCTGGCGCTGTTGTCCGCCTGTGTCGGCGGTGCTGCCACGATTGATGACACGATAAATATGCTGGAGAAAGTCGGTTTTCAGGAAATTGAGGTCACCCCCAAAGCGGAAAGCGCCAAACTCATATCAGAATGGGGTGCAGGCAAAAGTAAAAACCCCGAAGACTATGTCGTTTCCGCCGACATAAAAGCGGTAAAGCCTTCATAAGGGCGTAATGTGTTCAAAATTCAGCCCAGCCGCTGGTATCAAAGCCGGCCGGGCTAATCGAGAACGAAACGTTGATTTTGTAGAGTTGCTGAAACACCTCCCACATTTTAATAATATTTTTAGGAGGCGTATGCGGCTTAATATTGTGGGTTGCTGCAAAAAATAAGACCTCCGCCCGGAGCAAGATCGTTTATGCTTAGGCGTAATGTCTGTCTTGTCACTGCAGTCAATCGGCTCCGATTCCCAAAATCAGTGCCTTCATCGTTTCGATAGAATGGGCTTTTCCGGCCACATGCTGTATGCCGTCATCAATCGCCTCAACCAACTTTTCGAGGCCACCCATGCGGGAGATAACTTTTGGCTCCGGCTTGAAGCGCAGCCATATGCTGGCCCCCGGTTGGCCCAGAGCGCTGACGCTGATAATGCCGTATTGTTTAAGCCAATACATACCGATGGCGGCCGTGATTTCTCCAGGGCATACGGGAAGATCGACACCGTCGCCCCGGATTTCCTTCACCAATTCATATATGTCTTCAGCCGTAAAGCTGGCCCCTATGCCGGACTTGACGACCTTGGAGGGACCATACTTCTTGGCCAGGCGATCATAAATCAAAGCACCGAACTCCACCTCATTTATCAGTTCCTGGGGAGTGAATCCATTTAGTGACGACCATACTGCCGCTGCCAGGGGAGAGCGGGCCTCCAAACCCAATTCGGCCGCCTTGGTAATGACCAAGTCCATGTATTGCTTTTCGCCCACCATGAGCCCTGCCCGAGGTCCGCTCATACCAGCCTTGTCGCAGGCGGTCACCGCCAAATTAACCCCGGTCTGCATGGTCATAGGTTGATCATAAATGATGGGGCGTAAACGAGTGCCGTAGGCGTCGTCCAACATCACCGGGACCCCAGCCTTTTGAGCCAGGGCGATGGCGTCCATCATGATCTTTTGGTCAATGACCTCCAGCTCGCTGGAGACCCCGGTGATCATCATGAAACTCACTTCGCCGGTGTCGATAGCCTGCGAGACTTCCTCACTGCTATTCACCTGAATCTGATCAGCTCCAGCCAGACGCATGCCTCTGCCAATGGAGGGATGGCTACGTTTGCCGGGCACTAAACTGATTGCTTTGCTGTCAGGTTTGATGATGGCGAGGCAAGAGGCAATAATGCCAGCTGAACATCGGTTCAGAACCACCACTTCGTGTTCAGACCGGCCACCAAAATGATCCCGCGCCATTTCCTCCAGCTCTTTCCAGTAGTAGGCCGGCCCAACCCATTCCTCGGCATAGTTCAGTTTGTCGGCCGGCAGGTGGAAATCACGATGCAGACCGGTAATGTTATAGAAGCTCTCCGGGCCATGGGCCTCAGATCTCTCCCTGATGAGCTGCATGGCATGAAGCCGGCGCTGAACCTCTTCCAGGGGAGATCTTAAAATTTGGCCCCTAGCGTAACCCACGCTGGAATCGATCAAGAAGCCATACCGATCTCTAGTTGCGGAGTCCATGATTTTTCTCCTACCAACCGCGTTCCAACGCCTGCTGGACGGCATTTTCCACCAGCATTCGCAACAGGGTGATGATGGCCTCCTGCACTTGGGGGCGGGTGCCATCCACCCAGGGTTGCTTCATACCGCCTTCACCCTCAGCTCCGGCGTAAACGCAATCCACGCCCATTCGCCGTTCAGTCTCTTCATCCTGAAGCACGTTGATATCTTGACATAGATAGGCCAAACAGGCTGAAATACCGTACCCCACCCAGTTGCTCACCGAGCCTGCTGCCACGACGTCGGTTGTCACCTCGCACAGCGGACTGCCGCCACAAGGGCACTTACAGGCGGCCCAACTGGGCATTGCCTTTTTGAGTTCTTCAGCCACCAGACCAAAACCCACTTCATTACCATAGTCGCCGATGCCCAGGGTGATTATACCTCGTTTGCGGGCTTGCTCCACCAGATGGTAGGTCAGGGCCACGTGCTCGGCCTCACGCTCATAGCCTGTCATACTGTGAATGACACCTTGGGCGTTGGGCCCTAAGGATTCGATGCTGATTACCGCAGCGGGTTTAAGCTCGTCTAAAAGCTCCAAAGCCTTATCCAGGGCTCCTTCTTGCCCCAGGGGGAAATGTCGCATTAAGGCTGTTGGGTAGAAACCGTCATAGTCGGCCATCTCACGCAGATATGTAGCCGTAATACCTGCTGCGTCGGAGGCGGCTGCC
Organism: Desulfobacterales bacterium; assembly: GCA_050124355.1. Lineage (GTDB taxonomy): Bacteria > Desulfobacterota > Desulfobacteria > Desulfobacterales > JAFDCJ01 > JAFDCJ01. Next base: position 5,127 of record JASFFJ010000499.1, read on the forward strand.
ACTGGCGGCATATAAGGCTCACCCGCCACGTAACAGGGTCTTCCACCCAATCCTAGTTTGATGGCACGCGCCAGACTGACTGCGCCCAAGGGCCCGTCGGTTTCACCGGCAGGACGCCATGGAGCCTTGCCTGAGCCGGTAGCGATCAAAACGTATTGGCCCGGCGTGACGTTTTCCTTCAGCCTCTCGGCAGCAAGTAGTGTCAAAGGTCGTTTTTGGACCCGACGCGCAGCTTCGTAAAGTGGCAATATCACTCCCCGGCTAGGGATACCGGGGCGTTTCATTTCAATGGTCACCAAACGGTCAACATGTTCGCCAAATATTTCGGGCACGGATTACCTCCTATTTATTGTGGTATAATTCACCGGGATTGTATCAATTAGAGCTGCTGGTCCACTTCGGTCAAGACGCCATCAATAATAGCCAAGCCTTTGTCAAGGTCCTCCCTAGTGGCGATAAACGGCGGGCCGATGAACAGCCGGTTGGCCATCACGTTGGTGGAAAGGCCTTTGCTCATTAATCTTTTCACCAAGGTCGCCGAAATCTCCGATTTGAGCATTTCCTTGGTACCGCGGTCTTGCACCAACTCAAGGCAGAAAAAGCTGCCCGCACCGCGCACATCGCCAACACAGACGTGTCTTTCCATGAGATCTTGCAATCTCGGCTTCAGATATTCGCCATTCTCGGCGCTGGCTTCGATGAGATTATCTTCCTTATAGACATCCAGGACGGATTTGGCGGTGGCACAAGCCAGCGGATGGCTATTGAAGGTCAACCCGGCATAAAGCATTTCCTTGCCCAGTTTATCCATGATGCGGTCGCTGATGGCAA
>JASFFJ010000500.1:0-5957 GCA_050124355.1 Desulfobacterales bacterium
ATAGTTACGGAATGTAATTAATCCACCATTTGAAAACTCGATATTATACAAAGGTTTTCCAGGCTGTGCCAGCTCACCCAATTTGCCAGTGGGCATGTTGAAAAAACGTGCGGTTTTCGCTTTCTTTTTTGAAATATCTATGCTGCCCAAAAAGGCACCGTCCATACGGACAAATGCCTTTAGGTTCGCTCCGGCATCTACAACGGCAATGTCCATTAACGTTCCTTGCTTTTCAGCTTTTGCCTGAGCAGCTGAAACAACGGCTAAAGCCTGCTCTAACGTAATATCTTCCGCAATCGCATAATCTGCGATCCCGAAAACGCTCAAAAAGAGTATCATGGACAATAGTAACATTGTTTTCATTCGACATGTATTGCTTTTGATTGGTATCTGACTGTCCTCCTTTTTTTAAATACGATTACGTTTTTCATTTGAGTTTTTTCCAAACTTCGAAATTTTTTCTGCCGATTATTATTGTTTTATTATTTCACACCTCCTTTCTCCCCTAATTTCGCCGGTGTGCAGCAGGTACAATGAATTCCGAGTTAGCACGCTAATTACATAAAATCGTGCTCTTCACGCCGTCTGCTCCACTGGCATCGTTATCCAGTGTCCTGTTCGGACTTCACAAGGGCGCCGGTCTTAAAAATGAATTCCAGAAAGTGGTACGACCCCTGTGACCAGGTGCAATCGTCTTGATGCGCACGAATAATGACAGAAAAATACAATACAGGCTGACCTTCAAAACCGCACTGCCTGCTTTAGACACCTGACTCCAAGCTTTTATTCGGCACACTGGTGGATTAAAAATGTATTTGAAGATTAAGGATGTCTTTCATTAATCGAAAGTGATTGTCCAAAGAGTAGATTCCACAATGATTTTGTTTTGCGTTTTGTGCAATTAATAAATCCGGGATACCGATACCATTCAATCCATTCTTAAGACATTTATATTGATATTCAATGATTTGGTTCCAGTTAACAGACAGGTCGAATCTGCTTATATTTAACAACAAGCTAATGAGTTTTCTCTGATTTTGAATTTTGAGAAAGGGGATTAGCTCTGCTAAAATAAGATCATTTGTTACGATTAAATTTTCATCAATCAAAAAATCAAGTTTTTCTGAACTATCGCCGGTCCTGAAATACTCAACCCATATTGAGGTATCAACTAATACCGACATCGACGTCCTCTAATATCATTTAAGTCAATAGCCAAGTCAATTTTACCTTTAAATTCCTTCAATTGCGAAATCTTTGATTTTCTAATTAAATCTTCTAAGGCTGTAATAATGACCTTTGTTTTGGTATTTATTCGGGTAGCCTTCATGGCTTCAGATAATAATTGCTCAGGCAAATCAAGGGTTGTCCTCATAATTATCCTCCATTTTTTATGCATAAATTTAACACACCATGCATATAGTGTCAATGGGTACAATTTATCCTTGCCGAACGACCGCTGGTGAGCAGCGGCCCAAATTCATACCAAGCTTGTACGGCCTTTATGTAAAACCGCTATCTTCACGCCGTCTGCTTCAGTGGCATTGATAAGCTTTTTAATTACATTATAATTCAATAGTCATAAATACGGTATTTGGGTCTTGAATATAATCCGAAAACGGTTCACAGTAGGTGAAACCAAATTTTGTGTAGAGATTTCGAGCGGGTTTAAAGGCATCGAAAGAACCGGTTTCTAAGCTGACACGCTTATATTTACGCCGCCTTGCTTCTATGAGGATATGTTCAAGTAGATGTGATGCAACGCCTTTGCCCAGATGCGATGATGCTGACCGCATTGATTTTATCTCAGCATGCTGTGAATCAAGCTCCTTTAATGCGTCACAGCCAACCAGCTGTGATCCTTTCCATACACTCCAGAATGTAATTTCTGGCTTTTTCAAATCTTCAATATCTAATGAATGAAAATTAGGGTCACATCTTAAATATTAAATGTCGATTTGCGATATTTAACATTTAAGATATGACACTTTTCTTCTACTTCTATATTGATCATTACTCAGGCTTCTAAGGCCTTGCTAACAGCTTCAGGATTTTCTGATGCAACTTTTAATAGTGCTCTAGCCGGCCCATCGGGTTTTCTTCGTCCCTGTTCCCAATTCTGTAAAGTGGACACACTGACGCCGATCATGAGTGCAAATTGACTTTGAGATTTCTGGAGTTTATTGCGTATTGCTTTGATATCCATTGGTTTAAAATCAAATATCCGTTCAGGCTTTAATTGACCGGTTTTGATCTTTCCAGCTTGTTTGATGCTCTTAACAAGGTTATTAAAATCATTTTCTTTCATTTTAGAAATTCCTTTATAAGATTTCGGAGTATTTTAAGTTGATTCGGGGTAAGGTCCTTCTGCTTACTCTTTTTGTAGATTAGCAGCATGTAAATTGTGTCTATCGGGACATCCCAATAGTAGATTACTCTGAGACCTCCACGTTTGTGGCTGTCATCAATCTTCCATCGAATTTTCCGCAGTCCGCCGCTACCGGGAATAATTTTTACTGCCTCGGGTCTTAAAACCAGAGCAAGGTGCAATTTCCGGTATTTATCCTCCGGTAACAGATCTGTTACTAATTTGGTAAAAATAGGGGTTTCCATGAAAAGCATGATTCGATATACGTCAATGGCGTATATTTGGCAAGAATAAAATTCGCTTTTGTCTCGTTTGGGGCTTTATAAGGGAAAGTGATAAAGGCAGGAGGATTAAAGAGATTGAGAGATTGATATGCGAAAGAGCCGCCTGTCCCTGCCCGTCAATCTTGAACGTTTTATTCGGCAAATTGTTCCCTTGATTCTCTAACTGCCGCGAGAATGTCTTTTGTAGTTGCTTTGGTTTGAATTCCTGGAACGTCAAATGGTGACTTTTTGCTTTTCCTAAAAATTATTGAAAAAGTCTCGCCACCTCTCCTTTTGATAACAACCTCTTCACTTCTTGCAATATTAAGAACCTCAGCAAGACGCTGTCTCGCTTCAGAATATGTATATACCTTCATGATATTTTACTCCAAAACTGAAATACCTATCTCCCGTGCCACTCTTTGCATTCCAAAATCAAGAGTAAGCAGCGGGCTTCTGAGGTTTTCAGCGCATTCTAAAAAATACGCATCGTATGCATATAGGTTAAATTTAATCGCGATACTTAATGCCGATTTTATGTCAGTATGCCTCAAATCAACCGGTATCTGTTGAACAATTTCCCATACTGTCGTGACTTCCTCTTTTTTCAAAGTGTTCTTTTTCAGCATTGCCGTTAACGCATTACCAATTTCAAATGGCAAAACGTCAGGTGCAATTAAATCATGGCCTTCAGTAAGCCCGATGATTTGGTCCTTTTCGGGCTCATTTAAGGCAACGGCTATAAATGTATTTGTGTCAGCAATAATCTTCATGCGTACAATTGTACGTATTGTTTTCCATTTTGTCAAGAACAAGCTTAGCAAATGCCGAACGTTTTGCGTGAGCAGCGGCCTAAATGAATATCAAGCTTGCATGTCCTTTACGGAAAAACCGCTATCTACACGCCGTCTGCTCCACGCGGTTATGTAGTAAGTCCCCATACAGAAATATAAATATCAATGATTAAATCTTGCTATTTCACGCGTCCTCTAATATTTAACACCTGAACAGATCGGTTTTAGGTTTGGGACTACGCCTTTCGAGCTTCCGACTTCGCTCTTCGAGCTACGATCGGACAGGTCGATCCCACACACAGGGTTCACGCCTGCCCTGGCACGACAGTTTACGGCTGTGCAACTATTTTCATGTTTTGCAGATATGGCTTATCACCACCACATCTTGACATGCCAGGTCTGGGCCAGGGGTTAAAAGGTTACAGCTGTTTGAATCTGTCTACTATATTAAACGAGATCACTAATATCTAATATCGCTTATTGGATGAAGAGATATTAAGACAGAATTCATTTGATAGGAGTTGGCTGGGTGTTTTCAGCCCAGAACGTTGAACCCTGAACCGCTCAACCTATATATCAATAAATTGTGGCAAAACATTTTCGCCACCAAGACACTACAAAGGATAAACCAGTTTATTGATGCAAAACAAACAGCAAAAATTCGGCGAACAAGGTGAATCCCTGGCCGTCTGGTACCTCAAGAAAAACGGATATAAAATTCTCGAGCAGAACTATCGCACGAAGTTGGGTGAAATCGATATTATTGCCAAGGAAAAGAAAACCCTTGTTTTTGTGGAAGTCAAAACAAGAAAATCTGTACGCTACGGCAACCCCAAATGGGCCGTAACACCAAAAAAACAGCGAAATATTTCAATGGTTGCCCTTACCTATCTTAAGGCCACCAAGCAATCGGATGCCAGGGCCAGATTCGATGTGGTGGCCATCACCTCCAATCAGGACGAACCTCAGATAGAAATCGTTAAAAATGCCTTCGAACTCGCCTATGAATAATATCGAAATACGGAAAAAAGAGGAATGGATTCGACTTTAATTACTTTTAGACAGGATTTGCAGGATTGACAGGATTTTTTTCGCCTGCGGCGAGAGGCCCTTCGGCTGAAGGCCGCTCTATCCTGACGATCCTGTTGATCCTGTCCAATTTGCCTTTAAAAATAAGAATCTATTCAGTATTAAAACAATTGATAGAATTCCTTAAATCCAAAATCCCAAATTTTGTGGGCGAAAACAACCACGGGAATTGAGTTGAACAAGAACAGTTCCAAAAAAAGCAATACTGTCCTCCCCCCAGGCACGCTGTACGTGGTAGCCACACCCATCGGCAATCGTAATGACATCACCTTACGGGCGCTGAACGTGCTGCGCGACGTCGATCTGATCGCCGCTGAAGATACCCGTAAAACGCGACGGTTTTTGGAGCGGCACGCCCTTAAAAACAATTTGATATCCTATCATGAGCACAATGAAACCGAGCGGACCCCAAAGCTTATCGCAAAACTCAAAAAGGGTCTATCCATCGCCCTGGTCTCCAACGCGGGTACCCCCACTGTTTCAGATCCCGGCTATCGTTTGATCACCACCGCCTTGGCCGACCATTTGAATGTCATTCCCATTCCCGGTGTATCCGCTGTCACCACCGCCTTGAGCGTGGCCGGGCTGCCGACGGATTCATTTGTTTTTATAGGGTTCCCGGTCAAAAAGAAAACAAAACGCCGACAACAACTCAGTGATCTTGCAAGTGAGACCCGAACCATTATATTTCATGAATCTCCCAGACGAATCCTGGCCCTTTTGGATGAAATTAACGTCGCCATGGGGGATCGCTACATTGTTTTGGCACGCGAAATGACCAAACGCCACGAAGAATTTTTAAGGGGTCGGCTGTCTGAAATTCTCACACAACTCAAAAACCGGGTCGATATAAAAGGCGAATGTACCCTGTTGGTGGCCGGCTGTGACAAACCGGAAACCCAATCCTGGGACGTCGTCAAAGAGCAGGTCAGGACTGCCGTTGCACATCGCCGGGATTCACTGTCGGAAATTGCCAGGGAGATCGCCGCAAAAACCGGCATGTCCAGAAACAAGATATATACCCAAGCGCTTCAAATTAAGAAGGAGATCAACAGTGAATAAACTCGACGCAATTTTTTCCCCCCAGTCCCTCGCCGTCATTGGGGCATCCACAACGCCCGGGAAGGTAGGCCACGATATTTTCGTCAACATCTTAAAAGGAGGTTACCGGGGCACCCTGTATCCAGTAAACCCGAGAGCCCGCTCTGTTTCCAGCGTAAGGGCCTACCCAAACATTGCTGAGATTCCCGACAGCGTGGATCTGGCCATGATTATCCTGCCCCCCGGGGCGGCGCTGGCAGCCACCCAAGAGGCCATTGAAAAGGGAACCAAGGGGATCGTCATCGTCTCCGCCGGGTTTCGGGAAGTCGGCAAAGATGGCCTTGATGTCGAAAATAAAATTGTCTCCCTCTGCCGGCAGGCCGGCGTCCGGTTGGTCGGCCC
>JASFFJ010000501.1:0-5957 GCA_050124355.1 Desulfobacterales bacterium
AAATGGTGTTGCGCATGTTCGGCCGACCGATGGCAGGAACCGTTGAGACCATCGGTTGGCTGGCCGCGGTGACAACGGCATTTGCCTTAGGCTACACCCAGCTTTATCAGGGACATGTTTCCATCGACCTTTTCACCAGACATGTCGGACCACGCTCGCAGGCATTCGTCAGCATGCTTGTGTATTTGATCTCGACGGCGTTGTTTATGATCGTAACCTGGAATGTATTTGGCCATGCAGGTGTTCTGCGTGAGACGGGCTCGCTGTCCGAAACCATGAAAGTTATTGTCTATCCCTGGGTTTACCTGGTTTCCCTGGGTTGCGCGGGATTGACACTGGCACTGCTCATGGATTTCTTAAAATCCTGCAAACTCGTTTTTACCGGAGGCATCGGTGATGGATGAGCGGCTCATATGAAACTTCAAACAGATGAAGAGATGTGGAATGGATTCAATTTTATTATTTTTATTTAGACAGGATTAACAGGATTTTCTGGAATTTTTTCGCCTGCGGCGAGGGGCCTTTCTGCCAAAGGCCGTATTATCCAAATGATCCTGTTGATCCTGTCCAATTTTTTTTAAGATAGGAATCCATTCCTCTTTTTAATTAAAAAATCAGAGTTTCTTACTTGATCAGACTGGACGCTCGCGGCTAGAGGCGACGTTCTTTAGATAAATAGAAAGGGGACATATGAGTCCTAGCACCGCTGCCATCCTGGGCCTTATTCTGCTTTTCGTTTTAATGGCCCTTCGAATGCCCGTCTCTTTCGCCATGATTCTGGCCGGGTTTTTGGGCAATGCCTACATGATCTCCACCGATGCCGCCATTTACATGTTGACCACCAATGTGTGGGGACAACTTTCATCTTACGGATTGAGCGTCATCCCCCTGTTTGTATTCATGGGTCAGCTGGCTTACCACTCCGGCATCACGGAAAGGCTATACAATGCAGCTTACAAATGGGTGGGAAGGCTGCCGGGCGGGCTGGCGGGAACGACCATCTTATCCAGCGCGGGATTTGCGTCAATCTGCGGCTCCAATTCTGCAACTTCGGCAACCATGGGCACCATTGCCCTGCCTGAGATGAAACGATATCATTACGACCAGGCCTTGAGCACCGGCAGCGTGGCCATCGGGGGCACCCTGGGGGTTGTGATTCCACCCAGCGTCGTTCTCATCATCATCGCCGTGCAGACCGAACAATCCATTACCCAGCTCTTCCTTGCCAGCATTGTACCGGGACTCTTTCTGACAGGGTTGTTTCTCGCGACGGTTTTTATAATATGCCTGAAAAATCCCGGTCTGGGTCCACCGGGACCGCGGACCGCCATGCGAGAAAAGTTGATTTCCCTGACGGGGGCCGTGGAGGCCCTGATTCTGTTCTTGCTGGTCATCGGCGGATTATACGCCGGCTGGTTCACACCCACCGAAGCGGGGGCGGCCGGATCTTTCGGCGCTTGTCTGATCGGTCTGGCCAGAAGAAAGCTTTCGAAAAAAGAGTTTGTCAACGCCATTGCCGAGACGATCAGGATATCCGCGATGGTTGTCCTATTGATAACGGGTGCCGTCATATTCGGCAGGTTTCTGACCGTAACGCGACTACCCTTCGAGCTGGCGGATTGGGCATCGTCGCTCAATGTCCCGCGGGAAGCGATTCTTTTGATTGTACTGCTGATATATCTTATCGGCGGCTGTCTGGTGGATGCTTTGGGCTTCCTGGTGGTCACCATCCCAATTTTTTACCCGCTTGCAAAAGCCTTGGGCTTCGACCCGATTTGGTACACAGTTGTCATAACGCTGGTGACCACGATGGGTGCGGTGACACCGCCGGTGGGCGTTAACGTGTACATCGTCAGCGGGCTTGCGCCGGACATCCCCATCGGGACTATTTTTAGAGGCGTTTCCATCTTTCTGATCGCATACGTCATATGTTTGGCACTGCTCATCATCTTCCCGCGAATGGCACTCTACCTGCCCGGATCATTGATGTAAATCAGCGACCACGGGTAGCGGGTAGAGCTAGGGGTATGAGGAAAATCCCTGAAAGGTGCCGGGGCCACGCTCTGCTGGTGGTCGCTGATTTGTAAAGTGCTCAGGGGAAATGCCATTTTCGACATCGGACGCCTGAAAACGGCTAATCATCGATGTTATAATTTTTCAAATTCACGTTCATGAAGCTGACTCGCCGAAACGCATCGGTCATTGGATAGGGCGCCGTTGCATCGATACCCATTTTGGTGACCGTCCCACCCTTGCCGTCCGGATTGATTGTAACCATCGGATTCAGAATATGACCCGCCTGATTCGGTAATACAATCAGGTCTCTGTCAGGATGGAAACGGGTCGTAATGGCCCAGTTAACATCATTCGGGTCATTTAAATTCACATCTTCGTCCACAGCAACCACTCTTTGAAGTGGTTCGAAGGCCTTGAAGGTTTCTTGAATGGCTGCTTTTCCGATACCGGCGCGATCCTTTTTTACCTGGACCACCGCACCGTAAAACCCACAGCCGCCATGGTCCAAATATACCGCCTTAAGTTGGCCAATTTTCTGTTTAACCACGTTGAATATTTTAGCTTCGGCGGTAAAACCCACCGCATTCCAGACTTCCTGTCCGGATAAAAGGCTGTGAAAGACCGGACTTTTTCGGTGGGTAACAGCCAATACCCTCATCACCCATCTCTTGTCGCGCGATGCATAGTAGCCTGTAACCTCGGCAAAGGGACCCTCTTTTTCCCGAATATTGGGGAGAATTTCAGCCTCGATGACAAATTGGGCGTCGGCATATGCAGGCACATCGACCGTCTGGGCTTTTATGAAATGGATTGGACGGCCAACAATATGATGGGCGATGGCGTATTTACCGTCACCTAAAGCCGGGGTGATCGATGCCAGCCATGGGGCCAGGCCGACACCGTTGTTAATGGTCACCGGCAAGGGTTTGTTTCGTTTTTCCATGATATCTAAATAGGCACCCAAATGACGGCCGGGGTCAATCAGAAATGTCAGGCGGTCTTTGCGGGTCACCATCAAGCGATGGATGGAGGTGTTAGACATTCCCGTCTCCGGGTTCTTTACAACAACCACCGAACAGTCAAAGTACCTGCCCCCGTCCTTTAAGGCATGCACCGGGATCGGAAGTTTATAAAGGTTGACATTCTCTTCAATCACCTCGTTGGCAGGGCCTTTTGCCAGTACACGAGACGGCCACTTTTTTTTATTATTTTTCCAGGATCCTATTGCGGCAGCAATTTCAAAAGGAACCTTATCCCCGGGCATTCCGAAAAGTTTTCCGACAATGTCTCGATTCCATAGCATTCCGATAAACACCGGATATTTGCTCCCCTTTACGCGCTCAAACAGCACACATTTTTTACCTTCATACTGTCTTGCAATCCCGGCAAGTTCGTATTTTGAAGAAACCTTTGAATGCACGCGCACCAAATGCCCTGACTTTTCAAGGTATTCTAAGCAACTGATAAGCTCGATGAGCCTTTTTGCTGCGTTGTCAGACAGTGGTGTTAGTTTTTTTGCGGAGGAGCCCCTTTTCATATTCGTTTCTCCTTTTTTTACGGTATAAGGCAGATCAAACTACAAAAGTCAGAACATTCTTTTAAACACAGATCGATAGATTAGGCAAACGGGAAAAATTCGAGGCCCGGATCGGGGATTACATTTTGGTGACAAAACAGCGAATCCATTGATAGGCTGAAATGATAGTTATACATCAATGATGCTATACAGCAGTGCATAATTCTCCGACAACGTGAGCGTTTGACAGTCCTGAATAGGGTATGATATTCAAAAAATATCATCATAGATTTCGATAACGGTCGAATTGTTGAGTAGGCAAGATATATGCAAAACATGAATGATGCAGGGAGGAATGAATGCCCTACGAAGCTATCTGGGAAGAAAAGGGAATCTATTGGAAATACAAAGGAATTTTGACCGGTGACGATTTACTGCAATCCAATATAAGTATTTATGGGGATTCGAGGTTTGACAAACTGCGATATCAGCTCCTCGACATGCTTGATGTTGAATCGTTCGATGTTGACACCGAAGCCATGGAGGAAGTCACGGCCATGGATGTAGGAGCTTCACAGACCAACCCCAGACTCATAGTTGCGGTGGTGGCGACCCATGCACAGGCAAAGCGCCTTGTGGAACTCTATGAAAACACCACTGGTAGTGCCCCCTGGGAAACCGAAATATTTGAATCTGTTGAAGAGGCAAGAGTCTGGATTACCTCCAAGTTCGGAATTGCTTTTGAATAGACTTTGTGACCGGCTGACCTGCTCCCCAAAAACTGGGCCAGCCTTCATGATATGGGTCTCGGGCTATAAAGGAGCTTGATTGTCCAAAGTGGAAAATTTGACTATCCACAAAATCTAAATACTATCTTTAAAATTAAAAATCCTACCTTCCAATTCTTATGACCGTAAAATTTGGTATGAGGCAAGCCCCTAATTAATCATCTAAGAGTTTTGAAAACTGCTATCTATTTTAACTTTTTAAGTGCCGGTATTTTTAAGATTTCCAAAAATTATCTTTTGATTCTGAGGGTGAATTCGGCAAACCGGTTTCACCTTTTTTTAGTTTCAAAATTCCAATTTATTTGACTTCGATTTGACACTCTATTCCCAGATACGATAAGGTGCATGTATCCAAATTTTATATTCAATAAATAAATAAAAACTAATAGTTAGGATTTTGGTAAGATAGCACAAAATTTTACAACCTCGCCAAATTGCAAGAGGAAGATGATGAATAAATTGGCGTATGTAATGGTTTCTTATTTAGCTCTGATAATGTTTATCTCCTGTGTTCAACAAAAATCTTATACGATTAAAACGCCATTTCGTCCCGAAGATTGGAAGTTGGGCTTAGAAGCCGGGAATTGTAGACTAGAGGGTAAAGCAACTTTAAAAACAAACGACGGGGAAATAAAGACATGTGCTGGTGAAGAAGTGATTTTAATGCCCTATAACTCTTATACCGAAGAACTTTATAAAGTTGGAAAACAAGGAGGCTTTAGTGAGGCGTCAAATTTTGATCAAAGCATAAAAAATTATCTAATGATAACCACTTGCGATATCGATGGCAATTTCGAATTTGACAATCTTCCAAGCGGAAAGTGGTTAATATACACACAAGTTGTCTGGCAAATACCCGGCAGAGATGGTACAGGCGTTCAAGGTGGGGATATGATCAAAATTTTTCAAACTATAGAAAATAATACACAAAAAGTGTATCTTTCCGAGGAGAACAGGAGTTATTAGTAAGTCCGACCGTTTCCATCTATAGAAGCAGTAAGATGGCACGGATGGTTTGTCGATCATTCAGATATTAATGGCACCAATTTGAAGAATCTAAATGAGGGCAATCAGGTTAGATTTGACATTGAACACCTAATGCAAGCAGACGCAAAACGTTCTGCATATAACAAAACCTGAAGCGAAAGTACCTGCTTTGTATCGAGTTTTTGACGATCATAAAATTGATATGATTTCAGAACATATCTTCATCTATTTCGGTAATTGTCGAATTAAAACTTATGAGATATCTACAATCGAAAGTTTGAGAAAAGGCTCAAAAATGGCAGGTGATTTTGATAATAACCAAATTGCCCAAAAAGTCGCTATCGACATAATAATAAGTTAGCCCACGAATAATTCATCAAACCATTACATTATGACGATGAGAGGAAAACACTTTGACAACAGAAAAATACGGCTGTGCTTGCTGTAGCGGAGGCTTTCATAGATTAGTCACGGGGAACAAGGCGTTCCAATCGATGAGGGCCGAGGCCAAGAGCGGCAACGTATGGTCCTGCAACTGGGGAATCGATTTCAGCAATGTGTCCCGACGTGATTTCATCAAACTCGTTGGAGCCGCGAGCCTCACAGCCATGCTGCCCGCTTGCTCCAGGGAAAAGAAACAAGCCCCGAAA
>JASFFJ010000502.1:0-5920 GCA_050124355.1 Desulfobacterales bacterium
CAGTTGTCATGGATATTGCCCGGCATACCAACCGGCCGCCGTCTCGATTGTTGATGCCACTGGCATATGGCTCCCTCCTGGGGGGGTTAACGACCCAGATCGGAACCCCCCCGAACATTCTCGTCACCGACGCCTTGCGTGACGCCGGACTCAGATCATTTACCTTTTTCGATTTTACCCCGGTCGGTCTGGTGGTGATGTTCTCCGGAATAGCATTTATGACGTTCATCGGTCGCCACCTTTTGCCGCAGCGGGACGTTGCCAAGGAATCATCGGCCGGCACTAAAACCGACTGGCAAAACCAATACGACCTGCAGGAACGCCTCTTTCACGTCCGTGTACCCCACGGCTCGATCCTTGCCGGCAAAACCTTGGCCCAGGTTAGAATGGGTTCGGTCCTTGGCTGGAATGTGATCGGCATTACCCGTGGTGACCGAACCACCTTGGCTCCGGGACCGACCGATAGATTGAAAGCCGGCGACCGTTTAACGGTTGAAGGTCGCATTGAAACACTAAATGAGCTGAAAAACTGGCATCAGCTTATTGTCGAAGAGGGTGGAATCGACCTAAGGGAACCTTACTCGAGTGACATCAAAATCGGCGAAGTTTCACTGCCGGGCAATTCCCGGTTTGTTGGCAGCACACTCAATTATCTCGACTTCCGTGCCCGTTTCGGCCTTAACGTGCTGGCGATTCGCAGAGATGATGAAATCATGCGGACCAACCTGCAGGATGCGAAACTGCTGCGCGGCGACATGCTCCTCGTGGCAGGCACAGAGGAAAACCTCGAAAATTTAGCAAAAACGAAAGGCTTCGATCAATTTCGCTCCGTTGAGCTATCGGAACTTACCGATGTCTATCATCTGCATAGACAGCTCATGGTCATGCGGGTATCGCCGGACTCGGCCCTGATCGAAAAATCGTTGAAAGAAAGCCGCCTGGGGGATGTTTTGGGAAGTCGTGTTCTCGGAATCTTACGTGGCGAAAATCCCATTATTATGCCCGAACCGAATGAGATTCTGCAGGCCAACGATCGTCTGGTGGTCGAGGGACGCAAGCGTGATTTTGACAATTTGCGCGCACTTGAGGAAATTGAGATCGAACGCCGAACTGACACCGATGTTGACAAACTGGTTACTGGTGAAGCCGGTCTAGTGGAAGCCATTCTATCCCCACACACAACCCTGGAAGGCAAGACCCTGCGTCAAATCAATTTTCGTGAAAAATTTGGTTTGAATGTTCTGGCGCTGTGGCGCAAGGGTCGGGCCCATCGATCCAACCTGAGGGATATGGAACTACGGTTCGGTGACGCCCTGCTGTTGCTCGGACCACGAGCCAAGCTGCAATTACTGGGTCGTGAACCGGATGTGATTGTGCTTACAGAGACCGCCCAAGAGGAATTGCGCACAGAAAAAATGAAATTGTCTATTCTGATTATGGTGGGTGTATTGCTACCGGTAATTTTGGGATGGGTCCAGATATACATCGCGGCCGTGATCGGCGCCGCGCTGATGGTTCTGGTCGGCTGTTTGAGTATGAAAGAAGCCTATCTCCAGATTGAATGGAAAGCCGTCTTTTTAATTGCCGGAATGTTGCCGCTGGGTACTGCTTTGGATCAGACTGGTGCAGCCAAGCTCATTGCAGAAGCGGTTGTTGCGCTGGTCGGACCCTTTGGACCTAACGCAATAATGCTCGGCCTGGTTGGATTGACATTTCTGGCAACCTGTTTTGTACCCACCGCTGCTTTAGTGGTACTCATGGCACCAATTGTGCTGAACACATCAGCCAATATGGGATTATCACCTTTGGGTTTGATGATGGCTGTTGCCATGGCAGCATCCGCCAGCTTTATGACACCGGTATCCCATCCGGCCAACATCCTGGTAATGGGACCGGGGGGTTATCGCTTTTTAGACTATCTGAAAATAGGTGGCATATTAACCCTGGTAATTATGGTGGTGATAATGTTGGTGGTGCCGGCCTTTTGGCCGCTGACGCCCTAATTATTCTTGACACCCAACACTGCGTTTTATAAAGCTTGCTCAATGGTGTATTCTAGGATCATCTGAGTTGGAAAAAGCTCAATCAGGCGTTAGGTTATTCGCTATTAGAAATCCATCCATTTGTGATTAATAAAAGAATATATTTTATACCTCTGAAACAATTAACCAATCAGCGATCACCAGCAGAGCTTGGCTCCGCAGCCCCTTCGAGGGGCCTTCCTCATACACCCAGCTCTGCCGGTGATCGGTGATTTATAACGAATAACACCCTAAGTGGAGATTTTCAATGAGCGATTATTATGAAAAATTGGGTGCTTTTTATCTCGGCAAGGAATACGATTTGGGTTCACACACGCTCAAAGATGATATTATTTTGTACGATTCCAAAGATCTCAATACCCATGCCGTTATTATCGGCATGACCGGTAGCGGTAAAACCGGTCTGGGCATCGGCCTTTTGGAAGAAGCCCTCATCGACAACATTCCGGTTATCGCCATCGATCCCAAAGGCGATCTGCCCAATTTATTGTTAAACTTCCCGGAGCTGAAACCGGATGATTTCCGTCCCTGGATAAACGAGCAGGATGCCCTCAACCTGGGACTAACCCCCGAGCAATATGCCGCCAGGCAGGCGGAAATATGGCGCAAGGGATTGGCGAGCTGGGAACAGGAACCCGAGCGTGTTGCCCGCCTGGGAGCGGCGGCGGAATATGCGGTCTATACGCCCGGTAGCAGCGCCGGACGGCCCGTAAGCGTTCTGAGAAATTTTGCGCCGCCACCGCCGGCGATTCTGAATGATACCGATTTGCTTCGTGAACGGATCCAAACGACGACTACCGGACTTTTAGCCCTGATCGGCATAGCGGCCGATCCGGTTACCAGCCGTGAGCACATTCTGCTGGCCAACCTGTTTGAGAATAGCTGGACCCAAGGCAAGGCCCTTGATCTGGCCGGACTGATTCATGCCGTTCAGGGACCTCCTTTTGAACGCATCGGGGTAATGGATCTTGAATTTTTCTTCCCCGCCAAAGACCGACTTGCACTGGCCATGCGGATCAACAATCTGCTGGCAGCCCCGGGTTTTGAATCCTGGATGGAAGGCGAACCGATGGATATCGGCCGTATGCTGCACACCTCCCAGGGTAAACCCCGTGCGTCTATTTTTACCATCAGCCATCTTTCAGATGCGGAACGCATGTTTTTTGTTTCCATGCTGCTAAACGAGATTCTGGGATGGATGCGGACGCAACCCGGCACTTCCAGCCTGCGGGCGATCCTGTATATGGATGAAATTTTCGGCTATTTTCCGCCGGTGATGAATCCGCCCTCCAAAGCGCCCCTATTGACATTGTTGAAGCAGGCCCGGGCCTTTGGGCTGGGCGTGGTGCTCTCCACCCAAAACCCGGTTGATTTGGACTACAAGGGCCTTTCCAATACCGGGACCTGGTTCATCGGACGTCTGCAAACCGAGCGCGACAAACAGCGGGTCCTGGCAGGTCTTGAAGGTGCCGCTGCAGGCGCCGGCTTTGAACGCAGCCGCATGGAAGAAGTCCTGGCAGGCCTGGGTGAACGGGTTTTTCTCTTACACAACGTACACGAAAACGAACCAATCACTTTCCAAACCCGCTGGGTAATGTCATACCTTCGCGGACCCATGACCCGGGACCAAATAAAAACGTTAACGTCTGGACGGAAGGACGCGGTTTCGCCCGACACCGAAATAGCATCCCTGCCAGAAACCGCAGCCCCCGCAAAAATCGCCCCATCCGAGCAGTCTATTTCCGGGCCTCCCCAGGGCCCGCCGGGGATAGACACCTTTTACCTGACGGCATCAGGTGCCGGCCAGGGACTGACTTACTATCCGGCAGTTATCGGCCGCATGGATGTTCACTATTCCAACGCCCGTTACAAGGTCGACTTTACGGAAACACTGGCATTTCTATCCGAGCTTGAAGATGGACCGGTTGTCTTGGACTGGGATAATGCCATGGAATTTGATCCGCATACCATAGATACGTCACCATTGCCGGGCGCGACTTACTCGGCACTGCCCACTGCCGCCAAAAAGGCCACCGCGTATCGCAAGTGGAATAAAGACCTGTTACGCTGGGTGCGCCAGAATCGACCACTGGTTCTGTATCGCTCCAAACGCTTTAAACTAATCAGCCAATTGGGAGAAAGTGAAGGCGAATTCCGCGGACGACTGGCACAGGCGGTTCGCGAAATGCGCGATTTGGAAGTTGGAAAGCTTCGTAGGAAGTACAGTTCTCGCTTCACCACCCTAAAGGACCGTCTCATGCGATCCCAACAAGTCATCGCCCGGGAAGCGGAGCAGGCCAAGTCCAGAAAAATTCAAACTGTTGTCTCCTTTGGTACCGCCATCCTCGGCGCCTTTTTAGGACGTAAAACGGTGAGTGTCGGCTCGGCCTCGCGCATGGGAAGCGCCATGAGATCCGCCAGCCGGATGCAAAAAGAGACCATGGATGTCACCCGTGCACAGGAAAGATCGGCGGCAATTGAAGCGCAGCTCATCGACCTCGAGGCACGCATGCAGGCGGATATCGAAAAAATTGAGTTCTCCTTCGATCCGGAATTCGAGAAACTCGAGGAAATAAATGTGAAACCCAAAAGCACGGACATCATCCTGGAAGTTTTTGGATTGGGGTGGGTACCCTATCGCAAAAATGCCGCCGGCCAATTGGGCCCGGACTGGAGTTTGGCTAAATAGTCGCTTAGTGGGATTTTTCTGACAACATGTTGTAGAGAAATGAAGGTTTAAGCAACTCACAAATACCATTGATTGAAAATTTTCGATTGAAGATTGAATGAAACTGAATCAAACATTATTTCAACTATTTGAGAGCAAAGCGCAGCAGGTAGCCATTGACACGTTATGCCTCGGACTCGGTTACACCGCCGTGACAACATCAGAGGGCGGCATCGGGCTGTCGTATACCTACTTTGGAGATAAAAAATCCTGTATGGTTTTAAATGACCGCACCGACTACGAGTCACAGCCGGCGTCCCTGTTGCTGGCAAAGATTAGAAGCGACAACAGCCTGGAAAGGAGTATGGCGTTGGCAACAATCAACGCACTCAATTATGATGATGCTTTGGCGCTGCCCGAAGATAGTGATAATAATGTCATGGTCGATAAATTTGACATCGGCAGAGATACCAAATTAGCCATGGTCGGCTTCTTCGGCCCCTTGGTAAGAAATTTTAAAGAGAAAAAGATTCCCTTGGAGATTTTAGATGAATCCCGGGGTCTGGGTCGCAGGAAAGACTTTTATCATAAACTGGGAAGTTGGGCCAATCTATTGTTGTTGACATCCACCTCAATACTAAACCAAAGCACCGAAGAAATTCTGGCAAATGTCAGCGATAAAGTAAAAACCGTGATGCTCGGTCCAAGCACCCCTATGGCGGCAAAAGCATTTGAGCATTTACCGGTGCATATGCTCGCGGGCACTGTGCCGGTCGATAAAGAAAAAACCTTAAAAGCAGTTCGACATGGAATGGGGACACCGGTTCTCCACAAATTCAGCCGCAAATCGTATTTGTCTTTGCTTTGAAGTCTTTAAAGCCGAAAGCTGCTTTCCTTCTGATTCTCTTCACCGCCCTTGGTGACTTCCCAGTTTGTCTTTACCGGAAGTGGTTTCTTTTTTTCCTGCCACGGGTACTGAATGCGGGAATGAAATGAGGCTTCGAGGGCATCGACCAGTGCAGTGACAAACTTTGAAAGATCCCGGGTGGACAGGTCACACTCGGAAAACTGCCCGTCGACAATGCGTTTGACCAGGATGAGCCGGACCATTTTTCTAAATTCTTTGCGACTCGGCTCCAGCAACGACCGGGAAGCGGCCTCTACGGAATCACAGACCATCAACAGGGCGGCTTCAACACTCTGGGGCTTT
>JASFFJ010000503.1:0-5910 GCA_050124355.1 Desulfobacterales bacterium
ACTGGCAAAATGTAGGTTGGGTAGAGTGTAACGAAACCCAACAAAGTCTGGAGAAGGCTCAACCCAACCTACGAAATGTAAATTGCCCTAAAATGGACATACACCAACTTTTAAAATTTCATAGTAGGGTTCATTGGTATCAACAAATTTCAATTCAGAAATCGAACGAAAATGCTTATCCAAGGTAAAAAGAGATACCTTGTGATGCAAGCATATCTGGGCAATGATGACATCCATCGGCGGTATGGTAATGCCTTTTTTGCGCAATCTAGCATCTAAATCACCGGCATTGTCCCAAACAGCTTCGTCAACAGAAAGCCGAATTAAGGCGTCCATCAACGGCAGTATTTTCTTTCGATTTGCAGGCCGAAGTCCCCGCTTTATCTCAAATATGACTGGCCCACAGGTAACGATGCGGTCGTCATTCAGCAATGCTTGAGTAACGGCAACGATATGAGGCGTCTTGCCCCGTAACGCATCTATCCATGCGGAAGTATCTAACATAATCGACGCGATGTTACCTGCCATTTCTTTCCCCAATATCTTCCAGCCAGTTAGCACGTTTCATATCCGCCTCATTTCCTTCCTCTATGGCCTTCTCATCGATGGCAACTGATCCGAGAAAATCAGCCAATTTTTTCAGTTTTGCTCGACGAATTTGTTCTTTAACGGCGATGGCCACTGCCGCGGTTTTGGTTTTCGCATTCGTAAATTCCACGAGTTCGTTGACCAGTTTTTCATCTAGAGTAACCGTAGTTCTCATGGCAAATAACCTCATAATTATTTTGATTAATTTTGTGTTATTTTATAGCACAAGTCAAGGGAAAATATCACACAAAATATAGCCATAAAATAGCAGGAGAATCTGATAGGCAATTGAATGAATATCTCAATTGATAAGCCACCGGCATCGATCCGGTTTGCATACATCAAGCATGCCCTCGAGGTAACGGTAGAACCTTTTAAATTCTCACTGGCATAGCCGGTGGCTTTTTAATTGAGTCACTGACAGAGGCGCACAAACGACTTAACTGCCCCGAAAGCACTGGCGATGGCAAGGCCGGCGCCGCATTTTAGGCGTTTCCAGTCATTGTGGGCCAGAATGGAGCCGGCAGCGAAAAGGGCTTTGAAGGCAGGTTGACGGGAGCTGCTCAGCGGACGAAAGGCCTCATCGATTTCCACCCCCGCACGATTGACAGGGTGGCCTCTGGAATCCAACATCACCCTTCGGTGCCACTTGGCTCTGTTGCCGGGTTGATAAACCGGTAAATCAAAAATGGTTTCTTTGATTCGCTGTCTATCGGCGTACAAGCCCCCGCCGATAAAGCGGCCGCTTGCCAGAATGATCCCCCGGGCCTGAACGGTGTCCTCAGTCATCTTTCTTCCAATATCGATCTCAAAATCCCGGTCACCATTGCCTCCGACCGACAACACGCGGGTTTGAGAAAAATACTGCACGCCTTTGGCGCGCAGCCCTCTTTCAAAGGCTTCCTTGAGCCGCAGCCCGGGGACGGAGGGCGGAATGGTGGGA
This sequence comes from Desulfobacterales bacterium, assembly GCA_050124355.1. Taxonomy (GTDB): domain Bacteria; phylum Desulfobacterota; class Desulfobacteria; order Desulfobacterales; family JAFDCJ01; genus JAFDCJ01. The sequence goes on from JASFFJ010000503.1 coordinate 1,532, forward strand.
ATTTCAAAGATGGGCACGCCGATCAGCTCTTCCAGATCGGACACCACCTCGTGTGTCCGGTAAAGGCCTAAAATCGCCGGCATTCCAATGATTTGTGCATTTTTAATATGGGGGCGAATTTCCTGGGCAAACTTCTTTCGATTTTCTGTTAAAATCAAAGCATTGGCCATATGTTCCATATATACTTCGTTGAGATGATCCATACCTGGAAATGAAATTCTGCCTGTCAACAAGTTCGGCCAGTCGCGCTGTAAGGCCGTCTTAATTTGACGGGCGCTGAATCCTTTCAATCCCCGGATGTCGAGGATCAAACATGGAGGCTTATCTTTTAGGGCTGCCACGCCCTGCCACATGGTGTGGGGAACACAGTAAGTCTGCCGGGTGGTTCCCAGGGAGGTGAGGACGGTGCTGTTGTGATTCATTTGTCGGTGATAGGTGAGGCCGTTTTCTTCTAAAAAAGACAGCAATTCACGAAAAGCGGTCTGGATATCTTTTCTGGACAGCTTGGCGTAAGGATGGACGGGGATATCACGCACCAGCGCATCGATTCCCGCCCAGGGATCGGTTAATACTTTTTTTTTGCCAACCGGATGGACACCCAGCAGATCCAGATGGCCGCTCGAAAAATTGATTTCTCCGGTATGACCCACCTGAACGCAGGACAGACCCTGGTTGGCCGCGAACATGGTTGCCGCCAGCCCGGCCAGCCCGGCCCCGATAATGCAAATATCATACTTTTTTTTTGCCTGAGGAATAGTCATCAATTCGGTCGATACGATATGTATTTAATTATTTGGCAGTCGGATACAAATTTGCTGACGCTGAATTCTGAAACGGCCTGAATTAATACAGGGAAGGCCGCATTTCTGTCAAGGAAAATGAAATCATGACTATAATTAATCAACCATTCAACCAGTAAACTATTCAACGAAGTTTGATAATGATTTATACTTTTTTCAACGCACACCCCCGCAACCCGGAACTCGCAACCCGCAACTCGGAACCCGATTCTCTATCAATATCGGAGTATTAAAATAGAGTTCTGGTTTTTTTCTTCATTGGTCTCCCCTATTCATTGAAGATTTTCGAATGAATATTGCATTTTTGGAAATCCTGCTATACTTTACATTAAAAATATAGCTTCATAAAAGGAGATTCGGAGATGGAAAAAACATTTGCTGAAATAATTGATATGGCAATTCAAAGGGAGGTGGTAGCCTATGACTTTTATATGGATATCTACCATAAGGTCCAAGATGGGAGTGTCAGGGACACCGTCGAGTTTATTGCCAAAGAAGAAATCAAGCACAAAGAGTTTTTAGTCGGCTACCGTGAGGGAAATTTTGGTTCAGATGCGTTAAGAATGGCTGATGTTGTCGATTACAAAATCGCTGAATATCTGGAAGAACCGGAAATCGCTGAAGAATCAAGCAGCCAGGAAGTTTATTTGATCGCATCTCACCGAGAAGCCAAATCGCACCTGTTCTATAAGGAGCTTGCCGGGATGCACGCCGACAGTGAATTAAAAACGATGCTGCTAAAGATGGCCAACGAAGAGTTGAAACATAAGGAAAAGATGGAGTATCTATATAGCAACACGGCATTTCCCCAGACATCGGGGGGGTGATTGCCGTGCCAGCGGCTGAACCTGGAATTGGGAATTCGGAATGCGATATTAAGGTTTCTGAAGATATAGCGAAGTGGGATTGAGCTAAGGGTAAAGGGTAAAAACATATATAATTTCTTTATGTGATTTCCATTCTACGACTTCTGCCATTGCCTGAAAAAGGTATCGAGATCAGGTAATCTTATCCTTAAATCAAAAATATCATAACTCTCCAAATTGAACTAATTTTCTGAAATATTAGATGCTCATATCTTAAACCTCTTGGCCCTATGCCTTAAGCCCTTAGCCTTTTGCCTCGTCTATCGGAATCGTCGTCACGGGAATCTTTGAATTTTTCAATACCTTTTCGGTGACACTGCCAAAGCGAAAATTTCCTTTTGCCCCCTGGCTGGCCATCACCACCATGTCTACATCTTCTTCGTCAATCAACTTCAAAATTTCCTGGGCCGGATCACCGACGGCAATGTGCTTGATATACAAGGGACATCCATCCAGATACTTTTCACAGATCTGACCGAGTCGTTCATTGGCCACCTTATTTGCCCGCTCCATCAGCTTGTCGACACGGGCTTTGTCGAATTCTCCGTACCACGATTCGTGATGGGCAATATCTTCAATAACATAAAGAACATGGATTTCCGCTTGATACTTTTGAGTCAGGTCGGTTACGAAGGGTAACGCTTTTTCCGCGCTGCTTGAAAAATCGGTGGGCCATAAAACTCTTTTCACTTCCATCGGGTGTCTCCTTTCGCGCCATGGATCGGCTTATATCATGTCAAGACCGCTTAACGCAGAGTTTTAATTCATTTAGTGGGATATCTGCCGTTGCGCGTTTAGTAGGTTGGGTTAAGCGGGAGTTAGGCAAAAATTATGTTGAATTTGCTTCTTTTAAAAAAATCCCGCGGCATGGATAATGGCGCGGGATGTTATTAGAGGCTTATTTTTTCTCGTCTTCTTTAACCTCTTCAAAATCCGCATCAACAACGTCGTCCTCGGGGGCAGAACCACCCCCGCCGGGTTGTTCCGCGGATCCTCCGGCGGCATCTGCCTGTTGCTGTCCTGCTGAAGCCTGCTGATACATGGCTTCCGCCAGTTTATGGGAGGCATTTGTCAATTCTTCACTAAGCCTCTTAATTTCTGCCACATCTTCTGTTTCCATGGCTTTTTTTAAGGCAGATATGGCATCTGCTACCTTGCTTTTTGTTTCGCTGTCGACCTTATCGCCCAGTTCCTTGACGGATTTTTCAGTGGAATATATCATCGCATCTGCTGAATTGCGGGCCTCCACCAATTCCCTTTTTTTCTTGTCTTCGTCGGCATGCATTTCAGCATCCTTGACCAGGTTGTCGATTTCCTCCTGGGATAAACCGGATGACGCGGTAATCTGAATGGACTGTTCTTTCCCGGTGGCCTGATCTTTGGCCGACACGTTCACAATTCCATTGGCATCGATGTCGAAGGTAACTTCGATTTGCGGAATCCCTCGCGGCGCAGGCGGGATCCCGACCAGTTCGAATCGTCCCAGGGTCTTGTTACCCGCGGCCATTTCCCGTTCTCCCTGGAGGACATGGATAGACACTGCCGGCTGGCTGTCTGCCGCCGTAGAAAAAATCTGGCTCTTCTTGGTCGGTATGGTGGTGTTTTTTTCGATCAGCCGGGTCATTACACCGCCCAGCGTTTCAATCCCCAGAGACAGCGGCGTCACATCCAGCAATAGGACGTCTTTGACATCGCCCTTGAGAACACCGCCCTGAATGGCAGCACCAAGGGCAACCACTTCATCGGGATTTACACCTTTGTGGGGTTCTTTGCCGAATATTTTTTTGACCCGCTCCTGAACCGCCGGCATGCGAATCATGCCGCCGACCAAGATAACTTCATCGATTTCCCCCGGCGACAATCCAGCGTCTTTAAGAGCGATTCGACAGGGATTTTCCAGTTTGTCCAGCAACGAGCCCACCAAAGACTCCAGCTTGGCCCGGGTAATCTTGATATTGAGGTGTTTGGGTCCACTGGCATCGGCAGTAATGAAAGGCAGGTTCACATCTGTTTCCATTGAGCTAGAAAGCTCCATTTTGGCTTTTTCAGCGGCTTCTTTCAACCGCTGTAGCGCCATCTTGTCGCTTCTTAGATCAATACCCTGATCTTTTTTAAACTCATCGGCCAGATAATCGATCATCTTCAGGTCGAAATCTTCGCCGCCCAAATGTGTATCGCCATTGGTCGCTTTTACTTCAAAGACGCCTTCACCGATTTCGAGTATCGAGATGTCAAAAGTGCCGCCACCGAGATCGAAAACAGCGATTTTTTCTTCCTTTTTCTTATCCAAACCGTAAGCCAGCGAAGCAGCGGTGGGCTCGTTGATAATCCTGAGGACATTCAGTCCTGCAATTTTTCCGGCATCTTTGGTGGCCTGGCGCTGGCTGTCGTCAAAATAGGCCGGCACGGTAATAACGGCATCGGTTACTGTCTCGCCCAGATATTGTTCGGCTGTGTTTTTGATATTGGCCAGAATATAAGATGATATTTCCGCGGGACTATGCTGCTTTCCCTTAAGATTGATTCGGACATCGCCGTTGCTGGCTTGTTCGATTTTGAAGGGCAGTATTTTGATATCATCCTGCACCTGTTTGGATGCATATTTTCTACCGATCAGCCGCTTGACGCCAAATACTGTACTTTCGGGGTTTGTGATTGCCTGCCGTTTAGCAATCTGGCCTACCAATCTCTCGCCACTCTCATTTATGGCAAC
>JASFFJ010000504.1:0-5903 GCA_050124355.1 Desulfobacterales bacterium
TCATCAGTTGCTGATGTGCTTCTTTGAAGCGTTCCCGGTGCCAGAGGGCACAACCCAGCCAGGCATAAAACATGCCACGCTTATCGCTGTGCGGCAGGGAATCGGCGACAGCTTGATGCTTTGTCAGCAGGGCGAGCAATTCTTTGTAGCGTCCGCGATAGTAGTACACCCGTGACCATTTGTTGAGCAGGTCGATAAGCAGACAATCTGTGTTTTCCAATTTTTCAGATCGGCTGCTGAGCAGATTATAGGCCGCGCCATAGTACCGATGGGCTTCCTTCAGAGCATATCTTTCCATGCTTTTTTCGCCGGATTTCGAGAGGTAATCCACAGCCTTGTCAACGGACTGGCCGCGTTTGAAATGATAGGCCAGTGTCTCATAGTATTCGGGGAGGCGATCCTCAAAGAGTTTTTCCATCACCAGTGCCACTCGTTCGTGGATCACTTTGCGTTGGGCTTTCACCAGGCCTTTGTAAACGACTTCCCGTGTAAGGGCGTGCTTGAATATGTACTCTACCGCCGGTCGATAACTGCGAGCCTTAATAAGATCCAGCGTTTCCAGACTGCTTAGATGGTGCCAAAGGCTGTCCTCGAGCTCTGTGATGTGGCTGAGAATCTCATAGTAAAAGGCCCTGCCAATGACCGCAGCCTCCTGCAAGATGCGTTTCATCTCGGCTCCCAGGCGATCGATGCGAGCAGAGATCACTCCGTGGATCGTTGAGGATAACTCCGAATCGCCGATGTTTTTACTCAGCATCCAGTGAGCGTTTTCAGGTACGAGGGTTTTCGTTTCGACAAGGGAATTGATGATTTCTTCAAGATAAAACGGATTACCACCGGCCTTATCTCGTAAAAAATGTTCCAAATCCGCCGGAATTTGTTCGGTTTTCAGCAACGATCCAACCATTGTCCCGGTTTCGGCCGAGGATAAATCTTCCAGACGGATATCCACGTACGATTTGCCGAGGTTGGCGATTTGCTGGTTGGAGAGCAAGGTCAACGTAGGCCGGTAAACGCAGATGACCAGGGCCGGATACCTGAAATCAGACAAAAGGAAGCGAATCAACTCCAACGAAGACGGGTCCGCCCAATGTAAGTCCTCTAAACAAATAATCGTCGGCGCCCTGCGGGCCATTGTGTTCAGGATCTCTAAAATAGCCAATTGGAGTCGAGACCGCCAGATTTTTGGACTGATATCTTCCAACTGCTGGTACTTGAGATGATACAGACTGCCGACGTAGGGTACCACATCGTCCTTGTGTTCAAGGAAATCCAGGCCCGACTCAATTTTCTCCCTAACGATCTCCGGTGCGTCGCTCTCTTCGATAGCGAAAGTCCGGTTAAGCAAATCAATCAGAGGAAAGTAGGTGAAATTGCGCGCGTAGGGATAGCATTGACCTTCGCGCCAGGATACGTCTTCAGGATTCAAGGCGGATTTAAACTCTTCCACCAATCTACTCTTGCCAGTGCCGGCGTTACCGCAGAGCGAGACAAGACTGCCTTTTCCAGCCCGGACGCGGTTCAGCGCCTTATCGAGCATTTTAAGCTCCGGGTTACGCCCTATCATGTCGGCCCGCAGGCCGTGAAACCGATGGATCTTCTTGGGTTGATCAATTCGTGAAATAACCTTGTATACCTCGATCGGTGACGTAATGCTTTTGAGCTGTACCGGTTCCTGAGAATCGAAATTGAAGTAACCAATCGCTCGACGATACGTTTCCAAGCCGACCATGATATCCCCGGGCTTGGCCAGGCTGCAGAGTCGTGCCGCCAGATTCAATGTGGCCCCGGCAATTCCGTGAGTCCCTTTGTCAAAGTCCACGTCACCGGTGACAACCAGGCCGGTGTTGATGCCGGTGTGCATCGCAAGCGCTTGTCCGATTTGCCTCTCGTAATGGGTGCTAAACGTGTCGACCAATTCGTGAATTTCTCTGGCGGCCCGAATGGCCCGGATTGGATCGTCTTCGTGGGCTCGAATGGCGCCGAAGACCGCCATGACGGCATCGCCAACGTATTTTTCGATAAACCCCTCATACTTGGTGACGACTTTGGTGATCTCGCGGAAAAGTCGTGCAAGAATTTCTTTGACCTCTTCGGGGTCGAGGCGCTGTGCCAGGATCGTATAACCGGAAAGATCCGAAAAAAGAACCGTTACGTACTTTCTCTCCCCCATGATGGTGTCGGGCGCTGTGGTCTTTTCGACATCGGGCAAATGCGGCCCTGACGACGTTTCATCAGTAAAGTATCCATTGGTTTTCGGCAAAAACTGTCCGCACTGATGGCAAAATTTGCTTTCGGTAAGATTCATGGTGTTGCAGTCCGGGCAGAGAGTACCCATCCTCAGTCCACATTCGCTGCAAAATTTGACACCCGGGGGATTATGGTGGGTGCATCTCGGGCATTTCATGGCAAACTCCTATCGAAGGCAACTAAACTTAAAGTGTGCACTCCGATTTCTTCTTTACTTGTTGGTTGTTACAAACCCAGAGATCCTGAGTCGCTTTGGCTAATCGACCGGCCAATATGCGGTTACCCCTGACATTACGATCTTAGACCAACGGAATAAACAACAGCAAATTGAGTGCCAGTTGCAATGGAAATGAGCCGGTGATGAGTGAAGAACCTAACCACTTGTTTTAATTCAGATTAATATTGTAACGGCAGACAATGACAATGGTTCACTGCTGTGAAGTCCATAGACAGTTTTGGGAAGCAGGTGTAAAATTCATTTACAGGATATAGAAGAAGACCTTTTACTTTTAGCTGGCAAGCACGAGTCTGCCACTTATGTGATCTAAAGAATCTTGTGCGGATCGAAGGCATCCCGCAATCCGTCACCGATGTAGTTAATACTCAAGACGGTCAGAAAAATCATGAACCCCGGGATGATGGCCGTCCATGGAGCGGCAAAAATTTGATCGAGCGCATTCTTGAGCATATTACCCCAAGTTGCCGTCGGCGGTTGAATGCCGAGACCTAAAAAGCTGAGACCGGATTCGGAAATAATGGCGTCGGCGACACCGAGACTGGCTGCGACGATGATGGGTCCCAGGGCATTGGGTAAAATATGGCGAAACATGATGCGACCGGTGCCGGCTCCCAGGACCCGGGCTGACTCCACATATTCCTGGTTCTTGATTTCGAGGAAGGATCCCCGCACCAAACGGGCAACGTCCATCCAGCCCAGTATCCCAATAACGACCACCACGCGGGCCACCGGCATTTTGTATAAAGCACCGAAGACCAGAACCACAATTGGGTTGTCACTGAAGGGCGGACGCATGAAAATGATGGCAAACAGAATCAAGACGAAGATTCTGGGAAAGGCCAGGGCAAAATCGGTAAAACGCATCAAAAAATTGTCGATGGTCCCCCCGAAGTAACCGGCAATGGCACCGACGAGGGTTCCGATGGTAACGGCCACCAGCATGGCAAACACCCCCACGATTAACGACACCCGGCCGCCGTGCATAGTGCGCGTGAACATGTCTCGTCCCAGTTCATCGGTACCGAAAGGATGCTGGAGACTGGGTGGAGACAGCATATTGTTTAAATCCGGTGTTTCGGGGTCGTAGGGAACGATTTGATCGACGAAGACAACCATCAGGATGATGATAGCCATAATGATCATGCCGAACACCGCCATCTTGTGGCGCAGGAATTGCCGCAGGGTCATAAACCACAGCTGGTTTTTATGTTCTTCAAAAAATGCGCTGTTTGCCATTGATAACCTGTTAGCTATAAGTAATTCGGGGATCAAGGATCCCATAGATGACATCTGCGATCAAGTTGGAGACAACCACCAGAAATGCGATGGCTGCCACGATACCCATGACGATGGAGTAGTCGAAGCGGGTGGCCGAGTCCACAAACAAGCGCCCCATTCCAGGCCAGGAGTAGACGGTTTCGGTAAAAAGGGCACCGGCAAACAATACCGGCAAATCGATGGCAACCACCGTCACCAGGGGAATGGCCGCGTTTCGAAAAGCATGCTTGAAAATGATGATCCGCTCGTGCAGTCCCTTGGCGGCGGCCGTTCGAATGTAGTCCTGATGAATGACCTCAAGCATGCTGGTGCGCAAAAAGCGTACATATTTGGCGGCGATCAGAGTGGACAGGCTTACCACCGGCAGAAACAGATGACGCAGGCTGTCGATAATTGAAAATTCTTTTCCCAGGGTATGCATGCCACCGCTGGGAAACCAGCGCAGCCAGATGCTGAATATAATGATCAGCAGCAGACCCGAATAGTACACCGGCATCGAGCGCCCGACGTAAGTCAGGGTGGTGGTGATATGATCGAATATGGAATATTGCCGGGTGGCCGAAATGATGCCCACCGGTATGGCGATGATCAGCGCCAGAATAAGGGAAAATCCCGTCAGGTAGAGCGTGTTGGGCAGTCGATCCCAGATTTCCCGCAGCACCGGCCGTTTGGTGGCAAAGGAATAGCCCCAGTCACCGCGCACAAAATTTTTCAGCCAGGCCCAGTACTGAACCGGTATGGGGCGGTCGAGACCCATCTCATGGCGCAAGCGCTCAATGTCTTCCTGGGATATCTCCGGATTGTTCTCATAGGCTGCCAAGGGTCCGCCGGGCAGCATTTGCATGAGAACAAATGTGGCAAAGGTGATGATGAACATCACCGGAATGGCCGACAACAATCTGCGTAGAAAAAATGTATACCGCATCGTTTTTGTTAATTAGATGGCTCAGAATTTTTTTTAGTTGTTATTTTTATGCATTTTAAAGCAAATAGAGTGTGTTGCTATATTTTCGATTTTTTGTGGCAGTTGAATATTTTTTGTGACAGTTGAATATTTTCGATAGTATATTGAATATGTAACGTCCAGCGGATAAATTTTAAAAAGGGCGGAGCGAAGCGACATCAACAGATATTCAATCTTCAATCATCAATCTTCAATTTTCTGGTTAGACCGCACACCGTCGCAATTTAGCCACGGTGTGCAGTCTGCTAATGATAAATGTTTTAAGCCCCTTACTCGACATACCAGTCGGCCACATTCCAGGTTGCGACGGCATCGATAATGCCGTAGCCGTTGGGCTTCCAGCCCTTGATGTTATTGCGGAAGGCATGTACGTTTACCCGCCGGTAGAGGTAGATATGCGGAACGATCTGAGCCACCCGTTCCTGGGCCTTGCGATAAGCCTCGGCCCGTTTTTCCATACTGGGGGCTTTGCCGGCCAAATCGAGCCACTTGTCCAGTTCGGCATCCCGGTGACGGGTGTAATTGTATCCACTACCGCCGTTGGCTTCGGTCGGAATATTCTTGGAATGAAAATATCCCTCGTACTGCTGGTGGGGATCGATTCCGGGACCGGTGGTATACATCAAGATGTCGTAGCGGCCCTTTTTACGATCGGCGTCATTGGACCAGGACCCGAACAATACCGAAGAAGGCACATTCTCGATATAAAATTCGATGCCGACTGCTTTCATTTGGGCCAGCAGGACCTGCTGCACCATTTCCCTGAGCTTGTTGCCGGTGGTCGTTGTGATTTTTAAACGCAAACGGTTGCCGTCTTTTTGACGAATACCGTCCGGGCCCGGCTTCCAACCAGCTTCTTCAAGGAGTTGTTTGGCTTTTTCAGGATCGTACTCGGTGGGTTTCACATCAGGGTTGTGGGCCCAGCCATCGGGGATTTCAGTGGTGCCGGGTCGAGCTTTGCCATACAGTAGTTTGTCGATAATAGTATTCTTGTCCACCGCGTATTCAATCGCCTGACGGACGCGCAGGTCGGCCAGGATCGGATGGGGAAAGTCCGGATTACCGTTGTTGGGCGCCACCGGGCTGCTGTGGTTCATGATCAGGCGTTCGGAAACCAGGGCGTTTGAAAGGCACAGCGATACTTCAGGATTTTTTTCCATCATCGGAATCTGA
>JASFFJ010000505.1:0-5891 GCA_050124355.1 Desulfobacterales bacterium
ATCTGCGCGCGTGCTTGTGCGGCGTAGTAAACTACGCCTCCGCACAAGCGCTTGATTTCCTTGACCTTGGACAAAAATCCTCATTTCTGGATTGGAAACACCAAAAGGTGCCCCTCTTTGGCAACTGTCTTTTATGGACGGGCACTAGTTAGTGGAATGCACACAACTGTGGATAATCTGCTCTCATTAAATGGATTTCCTAAAATCTCCCGAGTCAGAGCTATTGTCTTTACCGCCGCTTGACACCAGGAAGGCATTTACCTATACTCTGCTGGCGTCAAGTAAACTTACCCGAAACCTTCATTATTCAATAGGGACGGTCAAACCCATGGAATTTTTATCACTCAATGCCATTTCACCAGTAGATGGTCGTTATCGGCCTGTCACTGAAAAATTAGCGGATTATTTTTCTGAAGGCGCACTGATCAAATACCGGGTCCTGGTGGAGGTGGAATATTTTATTGCCTTGTGTGAGCTGCCTTTGCCGCAACTGACAAAATTCGACCAAAAGGACTTTAAAGCGCTTAGGGAAATTTATGAGAACTTTTCACTGGAAGATGCCCGCAACGTCAAGGAAATCGAAAAAGTTACCAATCACGATGTCAAGGCGGTGGAGTATTTTTTGAAGGAAAAATTCGATGGACTGGGTCTGCAAGCGTTTAAAGAATTCATCCATTTTGGACTGACTTCCCAGGATATAAATAACACCGCCGGTCCCTGTTCATTGAAGCGGGCTTGTGAAGAGGTCTTGACCCCTGCTCTTGAGGAAGTGATCGCGATGCTCCGGACAAAAGCCCGGGAATGGAAAGCGGTTCCAATGCTCGCGCGTACCCATGGACAGCCGGCATCACCTACCCGCCTGGGCAAGGAAATCTATGTGTTTGTCGAGCGCTTGACCGTCCAAAAGGATCAGCTGAGTGCGATTCCCCATTCAGCCAAATTCGGCGGTGCCACCGGTAACTTCAACGCTCACACGGTAGCCTACCCGGATATCGATTGGCTGGCCTTTGCCGATGATTTGGTCAATAACGTGCTCGGTCTTTCCCGTTCAAAGGTGACCACCCAGATCGAACATTATGACAACCTGGCAGCTTTTTGCGATAACCTGAGACGGATCAACACCATCCTAATCGACCTTGATCGAGACATCTGGACCTATATCTCGATGGATTACTTCAAACAGAAGATAAAAAAAGGTGAGGTGGGTTCCTCTGTTATGCCGCACAAAGTCAATCCCATCGACTTTGAAAACTCCGAGGGCAACCTGGGGGTGGCCAATGCCATTTTCGAGCATTTGGCGGCCAAACTGCCGATTTCAAGATTACAGCGAGACCTGACCGACTCTACGGTGACGCGCAACGTCGGGGTTCCCGTTGCACACACCCTTATCGGATTGAAATCCCTTTTTAAAGGACTCAATAAATTGATTCTAAACGAGGATAAGATCCGGGCGGATCTGCAAAATAACTGGGCAGTGATTTCCGAAGCCATTCAAACGATATTGCGTCGTGAGGGCTATCCCAAACCTTACGAAGCTTTGAAAGCGCTGACCCGCACCCATTCCACCATCAACCAGCAAACCCTGGCAGAATTTATTGAGACCCTGGATGTGGATCGAACGGTGAAAGATGAGTTACTGGAAATTACGCCGGAGAATTATACGGGGATTTGTGATTTCGGTTGAGTCTAGCCTTTCTATTTGGGACACGGATGAACACGGGTTGCACAGTTAAGAAACTTTGCTTTTTTAAGACTACACTTGGGAAAGTGGGTCCTAAGGGCAGCAAGCACACCGATAATTTATATATATGGTGTCAGGTGTCGGGTGTCAGGTTTCAGTAACCAAACACCTTTGACTGACACCTGAAACCTGACACCTTACGTTCCTTACAACATATTGTCAGAAAAAAACCGGTAAGGACCTAAGTAATAGGAACGATATTAGCAGCTGGTTAAGAATAACTATCCACAGATACACACTGGCTATTTGTTGGAGAGAAAGCCGTCTGTTTATTTCTGTGTGGTTCCGTGGCTAATATGTGAGGATATCGATACTAAATGGAAAAATTCACCGTTCTTATCGAATCCAGACCGTTTTGTGCCTTTGACGATACCCCGCTGGAGCAGCTGAAAAGTTCCGGCATGGACCTCATCGATATGCGGGGCTCGGGTATTCAGGATCCCAAATTTGTCGAGGCCCTAAACCGGGTGGATGCCATTCTCTGTGGAAATGACCTGGTGGTAGATGATGCGGTGCTGGATATGGCCCCACGGGTAAAAGCCATCGCCAAGATGGGGGCCGGATTGGATACCGTTGATATCGCTGCTGCCACCCGCCACAATGCCATCGTTTTTCACACCCCGGGAGCCAACAACCAGGCGGTTGCCGACCACACCTTTGGTTTGATTTTAAATGTGGCACGTAAGATCATCTATTGCGACCGGAGTTTGCGTGAAAACCGCTGGGAGCATACCAAAATTGTGGGGCTTGAGATCTGGCAAAAAACCCTCGGCTTGATCGGTCTAGGGGCAATTGGCCGGTGTGTGGCCCTGCGGGCCAAAGGGTTCCAGATGAAAATTGTAGCCTATGATCCTTTGTGGCCGACGGCATTTGCCGATGAGCAGGGCATCGCGCAGTTGAATCTCGAGGAACTTCTGAAGGTTTCCGATATCGTCAGTATTCATGTTCCCTTGATTCCGGAAACCAAATGGATGATTGACGAAAAAGCATTGAGTCGCATGAAACCCTCGGCAATTCTGATCAATGCTGCCCGGGGTGGTATTGTCAATGAAACGGATCTTTACCGGGCCTTAAAAAACAAGGTAATCGCTGGCGCCGGTCTCGATGTGTTTGAAAACGAGCCGCCGACGAACTCAGCTTTGCTGGATCTGGACAACGTGGTATTGACCCCTCACACGGCGGCATTCACGTTCGAAGGCATGAATAACATGAGCGTCGGGGTGGTGGAACAATTGATTGCATATTATAACGGTAGGAAGCCGGTTCACATAGTGAACCCGGAGGCCTGGGACGCGCAAAAGGCTTAGACGGTTGTTGTCCATCTTCATTGGTTCTTTTGTTTTGCAAACGAGCCAGTTCAACCTTCCTAATATCTTTATGAATTGCAACAAGGGCCGACAGGCGCTGTTCCCGTGTCTGATTCTGCCAAAAATCCAGATCCCAATTTTCAGCATCTTTAAAATCTGAAGCTCGATGAGCGACGATTCGCTTCTGCCGCGCAGCTGATCTTTCTTTATTTTCCCTTGATACCTAACAAAAAAGCAAGGGCCTATTTTTCAAGCAGGGCCATGGTGACCCGGTTGACAAGCGCCCAGATGGCATCGGCGGCCAATACCTTTTCAATGCAACGGTCGAACAGAACGGTCAGACGGGGGTCAAACTCTGGATCTCCTTGCCAAAGAAGGTAGTATAGCTGAATGCGGGGAAATGGCGACAGCCTGTAGGCAGCATCGGCCATGTCTTGAGGTTCACCCTCCAGAAACTCGGCCGTCTGCCGGAAACCCCTTAAATCATGGCCATAGCGTTTTAGCAGAGAATCGGTCTTCAGCACGTGGGGACCCTGGAAAAAATGGCCTTCTTTTAGGTCTTTGACACCGACAATATCCCTGCCGATGGGGTATATGTCGTTGACGTTTATCAGGTACATAACGGTGGCCAATTCAAGCAGCGGGTCATCTGTCATCTCCCAGCCGGTTTCGCCCCGACGCTTCAAACAGCGGTTCTCGATGTCTACCATGACGTCTTCCCGCAGAAAGTGAAATAGCATCTGGCCGGAAGAATTCAGGTCAAATAGCGTTAAATTGCAAAGGACGGTCACATCTTTGCCCTGCAATTGATCCCAGTAATCCGCTGATACCTTGACCCGGGAGCGATCGGGTGTATTCGCCGGCGGCTTCTCTTTCAAATGTCGCTGTTGCATGTTTAACAAATCCTAACTGATTGGTTCCATGTTCAGGGTTCCAAGTTCAAAGGTTATCAATTTAGTGATTTGAAAATTATTGTTTGAGATTTGTTATTTTGAATTTTTTCCATCTCATTACCAGCTAAACTTTCTGGCACATAGGGCATATATGGGTGCTTCTTTGCCCGACAATGATCCGTTCAATGGGTGATCTACAGCGGGGGCAGGGCAGATCCGTCCGACGAAACACCTTCAATCCATCTTTGTTCCGACCCCGGCGATTGGCGACCGAATAAAAATTGCCTTTACCGGTTCCGAGGGTCGTGCCGAGATTATTCAGGCCCCTCTTTAATACCCGGCGGATGTTGCGATGAAGTACCTTAATCTCAGCTGTCGAAAGAGAGGCTGCCAGACGGCAGGGATGCAGTTTTGTCTCCCAGAGGGCCTCATCGGCATAAATGTTGCCGAGACCGGCAATAAACGTCTGATCCAGCAATAACGGCTTCAATAATCGTTTGCGATGTGTTAGAATTTTGGTTAGGGTTTTGGCGGTGAATCCGGCTGCCAGGGGTTCGGGTCCCAGACGATCTAAAATCTTTTTGGGATCCTTTAACAGGTGTAAACGACCAAATTTGCGCGTATCGTGAAAACGCAGTTGCCTGCCGTCTTCAAAACTGAAAACTACGTGTTCATGTTTGTCCCGAGGGACACTTGCTGAAACCAGATGTAGACGACCGGACATTCGAAGATGCAATAGCATGGTATGACCATCTGAAACTTTAAAAACCAGATATTTTCCTCGTCGCCGAATGGCCTTAAAATTCTGACCTTTCATCCACCGGCAAAATACTCTCACCGAAGGTTCCGCGACAGTACGTCGCCAGAACACCCTGGCGGAAACGATTGGGACACCGATTAATTTAGCGGCATTCAGATCGTCGACGATGGTCTGAACTTCGGGTAATTCCGGCATATTGGCTCCGGTTTACAGATGACAGGTGACAGATGACGGAAGACAGATATCAGACATCAGCCCTCTGTCTTCTGTCCTCTGATATCTGGCCTCCGTCCTCTGGTATTTTAACATTGACAACACTGGACCATCTACCTATAAAAAGTCCTATTATGACAGGCATATCTATTTCGTCAAATATTATTGTAAATCAACCCAAAGCGTGAGGAGTGAGTATGGATTTTAGCCTTTCGACGGATCATGAAATTTTACGGGACTCAGTGCGCAGTTTTGCTGAAAAAGAGATCAAACCAATGGCCCGGGAATTGGACGAAAAAGAGGAATTTTCTTACGAAACGATGCAAAAAATGGCAGAGCTTGGTCTTTACGGCGTATTTGTTTCCGAAAAATACGGTGGACAGGCCATGGATTACCTGTCCTACATAATTGCCGTGGAAGAAATCGCCCGGGTCGATGGCTCTCACGCAGCTACTGTGGCGGCGGAAAATTCCTTGGGTATCGGGCCGCTTTATTATTTCGGTAATGAAGATCAAAAGAAAAAATATCTACCGAAACTTTGCAGCGGTGAAGCCCTCTGGGGTTTTGGCCTCACCGAAGCCAATGCCGGCTCGGATGCTGCCAACAGTGCGACCACCGCGGTGCTGGACGGCGATGAATGGGTAATTAACGGGAGTAAAATTTTTATCACCAATGCTTCCACTGATATCACAACAGGGGTCACGGTCATGGCCCGAACCGGCACTCTTGATGATGGCCGCCCCGAGCTGTCTTGTATTATCGTCGAGGCGGGGACGCCAGGATACACGGCTAAAGTAATGCACGATAAAATGATGTGGCGGGCCTCAAACACCAGTGAGCTTTATTTTGAAGATTGCCGGGTTCCGAAGGAAAACCTGTTGGGTGCCAGGGGACACGGATTTCACCAGATGATGCAAACTCTGGATGGTGGGCGCCTGTCCATCGGGGCCATGGGCCTGGGAGGTGCTCAAGGGTGT
>JASFFJ010000506.1:0-5878 GCA_050124355.1 Desulfobacterales bacterium
GTGATCAAGACCGTTGGTTATAGGAATATCCGCAGTAGTTTGAGTTATGCCGACATGTAAGGCGTTGGCGAGCTGGAGTACTGAAGTGATGGAGTATTGGGTTTAAAAGCGGAAAGAGATCTGATTTTTCGCTCTTTTACATTTGGTTATGCGAGATCCAGAAATGGTTTTTTAATTATCCATTATATCAACTATTCATCATTCCATTACTCCAACATTCCAATATGCCATATACGATTAACCTCCTCCATTGGGAAAGAGGGGATTGCGGCAGTTTGTCAACAGCGGTGATTTATACCTTGCCCAGGGGCTCATACCACAATGGAACATCGCAAATTGAAAAAGATTCAAATCATCGATTGGGGAGTGCTGGACTACGAAAAGGCGTTTGCCCGTCAGCAGGAGATGGTTGACCAACGGATAAAAGGCTGCAGCCCGGACCGCCTGGTGCTGGTCGAGCACCCGCCGGTTGTAACCATCGGCCGCAGCGGCGGCCTGGAAGATCTTCACCTTTCAAAAAAGGCCCTGGATCAAAAGGGCGTTTCCCTTCATAAAGTGGATAGGGGAGGGCGGGCTACGTTTCACGGCCCCGGCCAGCTGGTGGTATATCCCATCGTGAAGATCGGCGACAAAGATCTGCATGCCTTTATGAAGCGACTGCTCCATACCGTTGATGATGTGCTGCGAAGCTACCGCTTGGTTCCTGAATTGAAAAAGGGAAGACCGGGCGTGTGGGTGAACGGCGCCAAAATCGCCAGTGTGGGCCTGGCGGTGCGCAAATGGGTCACCTACCATGGAATCGCCTTAAATGTTTGTACAGATCCCGGGTGGTTCGACCTGATCGTTCCCTGCGGCCAACCCCAAGAGAAAATAACTTCCCTTGATCGCGAGACGGGTGCTCCAGTGGATCTGCAGGCGGTGAAAAAGCGCATTGTTGACCGTTTTTGCAGCCGACACCATTACGCAGCGTGCGAAGATGTAAAACTCAAAACGGTCGGGCGGCCGGAATGGCTGGTTTTACCGCCAACCGACCTCAAGGCCGCGGATCGTATGGAAAAACGGCTGGCGCACTTGCAGTTGGCAACTGTCTGCCAAAGCGCCCACTGTCCCAATCTGGGCGAGTGTTTTTCTCGGGCAACCGCCACCTTCATGATCCTGGGGACCCGCTGCACCCGAAGGTGCCGGTTTTGCGCCGTGGATAAGGGCGCCCCCGGTCCTCCGGATGCCAAAGAACCCGATCGGATCGCTATGGCGGTGCGGCAGATGGGATTAATACACGCGGTGGTTACGTCTGTGACCCGGGATGATTTGCCTGACGGTGGCGCCGGGCAGTTTGCCGGGACCATCCGACAGATCCGCGATCAATGTCCCGGCGTATCTGTGGAAGTATTGGTGCCGGATTTTGGCGGAGCCATCCCAGCCCTGGACGAGGTATGCAACGCCCGTCCGGACGTGTTCAACCATAACATCGAAACCGTGCCGCGATTGTATCGCAGGATTCGCCCCGGGGCTGAGTACCGGCGTTCAATCGGTGTTTTGTCATACGCAGCTGGTAAGGGGCTTACGGTCAAATCAGGCCTTATGCTGGGACTTGGTGAAACGGATAAAGAAATCAGAAAAACCCTGATGGATTTGAAATATGCCGGCTGCATGCGTCTCACCATGGGTCAGTATCTGGCGCCGTCCAAAAACCACGCACCTGTGGCGCGTTATGTCCCGCCCGAAGAATTTGAGATGTGGGGCGACGCCGCCCGCAGGATGGGATTTGCATCCGTGGCCTCAGGTCCGTTGGTAAGAAGTTCCTATCGTGCAGAGGAAATGATGGTGCAATCCCAGGCGCATCCGGGGACCAACAAATCAGAAAGGTAAGCTAATGGGAGCAAAACGTTTTATTGTTGAAATCGGCACGGGCGCCGATCTGCATGGAGAAGACGTCACCAAGGCCGCGTGCCGGGCAGTAAAGGACGCCATTTCCAGAAGTTGCTTGTGCGGCCTGCTGGAAATTTTAGAACTTAAAAACCTCGAAGATATTCAGGTGGACATCCAGGTGGCAGCACCGAATCCCGATCAGGTAGATCTTGAACAAGTGATGGCCGAAGTCCCCATCGGCCGCAAAAACGCTCGTGCGGTGGCCGGGGGAATGACGGCCAAGGGGCTTTGTGTGCCCCAATTCGCCTCTGATTGCGATCAAATTGTTGTCGCCAATGCTGCCGTATCCGTTTCTGTTGATCTTTAACATGGGTTGAGCAGTTCAGCGTTCAAGGTTCTGGGTTGAATACCCATAACCGGCTGTTACCAGAAATTATATACGTTGATAATTCAATTGTGATGTTTCACCCAATGGGCGAAAAAAGCGAATTTGAGTCTCGCCTCAAACACTATGAATAACGGCAAAGATATCAGTTGGCTATAACCTTTGAACTTTGAACCTGGAACCGCTCATTTTAGGTTTAAGAGAGATTACGAAGGAAGACTGGATGGCACGGGAACCCAAACCGGATTTTGAAAGATATATGACGGCATTGAACTGACAGGAGCCCGATCGGGTGCCGCTGGGAGAATGGCACGTGGATGCGATGCCCATCTTTAAGGAGAAAAATAAATGTGGAATACTTGTGATCTTTACGACCAATTTGAAGGAAAGGTTCAAACATCTATTGCGATGAAGATGGCATCCTGGTCGGATCCCAGAAATTGCACACCCCATGAAAATGCTACTTTTTTTTTGAAAAGGATAAAGAAATGAACAAAAGAGATTTGGTTTTGAGCTTATTGGATAAAGAAAAGAAGCAGGAAGTCATTCCCGCTGCCTTCTTTCTTCACTTTGATGAGATCTATCATCGCGGCCAGGCTGCGATTGATAAGCATCTGGAATTTTTTCGGTACACCGACATGGATTTTGTGAAAATCCAATACGAAAATGTATTCCCGATAATACCGGAGATTCAAAAGCCGGCGGATTGGGAGAATATGCCCCTGTACAATAAGGAATTTTACGAAGATCAGCTGAATATCATAGGCGGTCTGATCAAAGAGGCCCAAAAAGAGGCACTGATTATCATGACCTTGTATTCACCGTTTATGTGCGCCGGGCATACCAGCGATCTTCATGTCATAGAACATTTAAAGGAAAATCCTGCCAAGACCAAAAAGGGCATCGAGATCATTACCGAGAGTCTGATGATTTTCGTAAAGGAGTGCATCAAGCTTGGCGTAGATGGGTTCTACCACTCCACGCAGGGTGGGGAAAGTCACACATTCAATGACAGCGCTTTATTCAAGGAATATATCAAACCCTATGATCTCATTCTCATGGAAGAAATTAACAGAAGCTGTGAGTTCAATATCCTCCACGTTTGTGATTACCACGATGGATACGACGATTTGACCCCTTTTTTGGATTATCCCGGTCATATCGTTAACTGTAGTCTGAAACTGGGGACAGAGAAATTATACGCCCGGCAAGTTTCACAAATGTTCGGCCGACCCTTTATGGGTGGCCTGGACAGGTTGGGAACCATATTTTCTGGCAGCCGGGATGAAATAAAAAAAGCGGTCGATGCGCAGTGCAGCCGGAAGTCCTCTAAATTCCTCTTAGGCGCTGATTGTACCGTACCCTCCGAAGTCGACTGGGACAATTTGAAAACCGCAATTGAAACCGCCCATGGATTTGAGCTCTAGTACAGACACTGGCATTTAGGTTTCAGGTACAAGCTCAACCGCGGCCTGAAAATCGGCCAGTCCGATCGGATAAAAAACTTTAAAAAGAAAAATGTCGAATGTCGATTAACAAGTGTCGAATGAAGGAATCCTATCGATTTATAGTTATTAAATAAGCAGAGCGAAGCCTCCCCTCTCTTCGAGCTGTAGACACTACCCTTTCTCTACGCTGTAGGCTCTACGAGCCGGAATCCGGCCTGTAAGCCCATGAAGCCTATGGACTGGCCTCCGACTAGTAGCGGCACGATCCTACGCCTCGGAGAGAAGCGGGCTCGTAGGGGTTGTAGTGCCTACGCCTCGGCCTCTGGCCCATAGGGCATAAGACCCACGCCCCGGTGGGAGAGCGACAACCACAAATCGTTAATCGTCATTCCTTGAAGTTTCACACGAGCACCGCCGCTGGCCGCGAGCGTCCAGTCTGATCAAAAAAAAACGTATAAAAGCGAAGATTAAAATACGGCAAAAATAAGGAATGGATTCTCATCTTTAAAAGAAAATTGGACAGGATCAACAGGATCATCGGGATAAAACGGCCTTCGGCCGAAAGGACTCCTCGCCGAAGGCGAAAAAATCCCGTCAATCCTGTAAATCTTGCCTGCCCAATGGAATCTTTTCTTCCCATTCCATCGGGGTCAAAAAAAATAAAATCGAATCCATTCCTCTGAAGTTTCAAAAGAGCGATTATCTGCAAGACGATAGTATCTCTGTTATAGTTCCAGATAAGCCTTGCGCATCATCGGGTTATCGGTGAGTTTTTGAGCCGTACCATCAAGCACGATCCGTCCCGTCTGGAGAACGTACCCCCGATCGGCGATGGCCAGCGCCATATTGGCATTTTGTTCGACCAGTAGGATGGCGATCCCCTGTTTGTTGAGCTCTTGAATGATTTCAAACGTATTTTCCACAAAAACCGGAGAAAGGCCCATAGAGGGCTCGTCCATCACCAGGACTTTGGGGCTTGCCAAAAGGGCGCGGGCGATGGCCAACATCTGCTGCTCGCCGCCTGACAGCGTCCCGCCCAACTGGCCGTGTCTTTCCTTCAATCTGGGAAAACGGTCGAACATGGTCTCGATGTCCCTGCGAATACCGGCCGGATCGCTGCGCGTGTAGGCACCCATCAGCAAATTTTCATAAACGGTCATCTCCGGGAAAATCCGGCGGGCTTCGAGCACCGGGGCGATTCCCGCTTTGACGATATCGGCCGGCGTTTTGTGATGAATCGGTCGACCCTGAAAGACCACCTCGCCTCTAAATGGGTGGACCAGGCCCAAAATGGTTTTCATGGTGGTCGATTTGCCGGAGGCATTGCCGCCCAACAGACAGACCAACTCTCCCTCCTCAACTTTTAAGGAGACATCCCATAAGACCTGCACCGGGCCATAGCGTGTGCAAACACCTTTGAGTTCAAGCACGGCTGTGCCTCCTTCCCAGATATGCCTGAACGACTTCCTCATTGTGACGGATTTCTTGCGGCAGCCCTTCGGCGATCTTCTCGCCGTGATCCAGAACAACAATCCGATCCGAGGCCCCCATGATGACTTTCATATCGTGTTCGATCATAAACACCGTAATTCCCAGATCCCGGATTTTTCTGATCAACTCGATGATCCCGGCCGATTCATGGGGATTCATGCCGGCGGTCGGTTCATCCAGAAGCAGAAGTTTCGGCCCGGATACCAAGGCACGGGCGATTTCCATGCGCCGGCGGTTGGCGTAAGAAAGCGTCTCGGCAAAATGGTCGAGTCGCGGCAGCAGCCGGTCTTCAAATAACTCAAGGGTTTTGAGCCCCCGCTCCCTGGCTTGCCGCTCTTCGCGGATGACCCAGCGAGGCCGGGCGATGGCACCCCATAAACCGGCTTTTAAATGTTTGTCGGCTCCTACGAGAATATGTTCCAGAACGGTCATGCGTTTGAAAATGCGACTTGCCTGAAACGTGCGGGCGATACCCAGGGCCGCGACTTTATGGGGCGAAAGCTTGGCAAGGGTCTTACCGTTAAAATACAAAACGCCATCGTCAATAGATTGAAAACCGCTGACGCAATTGAAAAGTGTCGTCTTGCCGGCGCCATTGGGGCCGATGAGGCCGACGATCTCCCCTTCATTTATGGACAGACCGACCTGTCTGAGAGCTGCCAGCCCACCGAATGTCACCGAAAGG
>JASFFJ010000507.1:0-5867 GCA_050124355.1 Desulfobacterales bacterium
ATTGTTTTCAGCCCCGGATTGGTTTTAAACAGATCGCTGCCCAGGGCCGTGCGGGCCGGCATGAAAGAGACGCCCATGGCGCCGGCGCGAAGTGCCATCGCCAGGGTTAGATTGGAATGATCCTCTATTGTGAGCGCATCCGTCTCGATACCTCGCCGGAAATTGTAGCCGGATCCGGTGATAACGTTTCCCACCCAGGCAGCCTTGACTTGGCGCACACATCCAGCGCCGATGACCTGATCGAACAAAATATCGGATATCGGGCCGACAAGGCAAAGATTGCGTTTACGTTGGCGGATGATCTCATGGGCGGCGGCAAAGGGGATGAGAGATTCCAGTGACAATCCCATGGCAACCGAGCTGTTGTCGGGCAGGATGCGCCGAACGGCTTCTGACAAAGACATTAACTTGGAATCGGGCAAAATGTTGGTGGATCTCCTATACCAAAATCAATGGCTCTAGTGTAATTAAATGAATTTGTATTTGGGTCTGAATAAAAAAATCGAGATTCGAATTTGTTTTCGATTTCGTATTTCGTGCTTCAAATTTATCGAATCTATCATGTTAGCAACTTAAGATTTTAAAACTGTTTGGGTGGATTATGAATCCTCCTGTTTACCACTCTGAAAGGACTGTTCAAAATCTTCGAAAAACTGGTTACGCTGCTTCCAATCCGGTCCAAAGTGTTTATTGAAGAATCCGCCGAGTTTGTCAAATAGTTTTCCCCACGCAGGTTGACCGCCTTTGAGAACCACATCAGCTAAAAAATCGTCCAGTTCACTCATTTTCTCCTTGGGCAGGAATGAAACCGCACCGAGCTTGATGGACTTTTCCAGCGCTTCAGGTGTCAAGGCGTAAGCTGTCAGCATAACAGCGGGAAACCCGCGCTTGACCGACAGCTTCAGCAGCTCGAATCCATTCACCCCCATGATATCAAGCACCACAACATCAAAGGTGTAGCTCAACAGATATTGGCGCGCGGTATCATAATCATTGGCCGTACGAATGTAACACATGTCCAGCACTTCTTCCAGGGTATCCGTGACATCCACTTCGTCATCGACAATCAAGACGACTTTGTCTTTTAAAACTTTTGTGCTATTCATCGGCATTTCTCCTTCACGGGGTGGGCTCTTCTTGCGGACATTAGAATTTTGCTGACGCTTTAAGGTCGGATTTCGACCATACCATCGCCGAAAGTATTAAGTCAATCCCCATCCCTTAAATGCCAGACAGGTCAGATGAAGTTGATATCTGATAACACTTATGTTAAGCCTGAACCGGTCAATCACAAATATTTATGAAACCGACCCCGAAAAAAATAGCCGATGTTGGCGATAAGATTGTCAACGGCGTCAAGGAAATCCTTGCAGGATCAATTGGGTTGAACCGAATGCCATTGAACGGAGTAAAGGAAATACCCAAGGGATTATCGACGATCGACCAGAAGAATAAGGAGAATTTATGAAGGTTACCGATCAAAGCAAAAGTATTATCTACTTCCGAGAGGGTGATGCCAAAAAAGTTGGTAAAGGCTGTTATTACGCTGATTTTATTTATTGGCTCAATGGAGATAATATTGAGATGGGTGACAATGTGGGGTTCAATTTTGGCTGTTATGTTAATGGGTTTGGAGGCTTGATTATCGAAGACGGCAGCAGATTTGGCCCATACACGATGATACACACCGCCAATCACATCATAGAAAATGTTGATGCAGGCATTGATGGGCAGGGTTGGGATAAGAAGCCGGTTCATATCGAAAGGGAAGTCGGAGTTACGATGGGGGTGATGATTCTGCCCGGGGTGAGAATTGGCGAAGGGAGTTTAATTGGTGCAGGCAGTGTGGTGACCAAAGATATTCCGCCCTACAGCATTGCCGTCGGTAATCCATGCAAAGTGATTAAGTCCAGAAAACAAGTATAGATTGGAGGCCGGATATTAACATTCTTTTTATAGAACAGCAGCCGTGCATGAGGGCCTTGAAATACGCCGAAGGCCTCATGCAAATGTACGATGACGTGCAACTTTTTTTTGCATATCTTGGCCGGACACTCACCGAGTTTTATGGGCATGGCGATGAATTATTTTCACACTGGTTTAAACTCACGCCTGATCCGGCGGCTAGATTGCGGAAAATTGTTAACACATGTCCGATTGACCTCGTCCACAGCCATAATGCACCCGACTCGTTAACCAATCTTTTTATCGAACTTTTTGGCAACCGAATCCCAATTATTCACGACATTCATGATTTGTTAAGTGTACGACGCACATCGTATCAAGACGGCTTTAACAATAGGATGTCATATAAACGAATTATCGAGGAAGAGAAAAACGCGCTTGAACGAAGCCATGCCGCGATTGTCGTTTCTGACGAAATCTTGCGCATTACTGCCCGGTCATATCAATTACCCGAAAAAACCCTTGTGTTTCCAAATTATATTCCTCGGCGTTTTGTGCCCAAAAAGCTGCCTAAAAAGAGTAAGGTGGATAATGACCGCATTCGCATGGTTTATCAAGGTTTCTTAAGTAACAATAAGGGTCACTACGATCTTATGGATATATTCGCCGCAATCGCCGAAACAGGGGTGGAATTAAGCATTTACCCTTCACGCGATAATCCAACCTACCGAAAGTTTGCAGCCGATAGCCCTAATATTTTTTACCACAACCAACTCTCTCCTGAAGACTTATTCCCGCAACTAACCCAATATGATTTTGGCTGGGCCGGCTTTAATGCCACAATCAACAGTAGGCACACGGATACTGTGTTGCCCAACAAAGTTTTTGAGTACATTGCCTGCGGTCTGCCGGTTGTGATCTTCCCTCATAAGGCACTCAAAGCATTTCTCGAGTTTCATAATCTGGGAGTCATTATCCAAGATGTTAATGATATGATGCCTGCCCTCCATGATAATAGCATTGAGTTGTTGCGCCAAAACTTAGTTGAGAATCGGAAGCGTTTTACGATCGAAGCCCATATTCACCAGGTCAGGCAAATTTACGAACAGGTTATAGGATCTTGAAATCCCTTTAAACAGAATCTGGCATGCTTCTATCGACGATTCAGATAACTACTTAATATGATTTAAATTATTTACAGACGAAAGTCAGGGAAAATTCATGTTCACTCTAATTGAAGAAAAGCAAATCATAAAACTCAATGACCAGTTATCCCAAGACGTCACCATCGGCCTGGTTAGGTCCCAGCACGGCAATAGCAAGCTTTTTTACGAATTTTGTGACGATATAACCCGGTTGGTACCGAAAATCAAAATTTCAAATGTGGAGGCTGAGCCCCTGGACCCGCCGCAAATTCTCATCGGCAGCCGTCTGCGGTATCAGGCGGTGCCGGCCGGCCATGAGCTACCACCGTTTCTGGAAGCCCTGTTAGCCCGTGAATCAGGTTCTTTGAATATCACTGAAGCGATCAAACACCTACTGGAAAAAAACACATTGCCGGCCGCCCTAACCGTATTTATCGCCCCTCATTGCACCTTTTGCCCTCAGGTCGTTCGTCAACTCATCCCGTTGCAGATGGCCGATAAAAATCTTCAATTGACAATAATTGACGGAACCCTTTTCCCCGAGATGGTCCAAACACAAAAAATCCAGGCAGTCCCCACCATTGTGTTGGACGACCAGTTTCGATGGACAGGATCCGTACCGTTGGAAGAACTCATTGAGACCATCAACACCCGCGATCCAATATCACTGAGTCGGGCTTCCCTTGAAAGCATCATAAAAGAGGGCGGCGCCGATCGCCTGGCCGCCATGATACTGGGAGCAGAGAAACTATTTCCGGCATTTTTTGAAGTACTTACCCACGACAAGTGGCCCATTCGACTGGGCGCCATGGTTGTGATGGAAGAAATTATCGAAGTAAATAGAAACCTTGCGGTAGAGGCACTGGCGCCTTTATGGAAACGTTTTGACCAGGTTGACGCACAAGTTCAAGGGGACATTCTGCATGTTTTCGGTGAAACCGGCGACTCCCGATCGGTTTCATGGCTGGAAACGGTGTTAGCCGGAGATTTCGATCGGGAAGTGAAAGAGGCGGCCGAAGAGGCTATAGAAAAAATATCCAATACTGATACCCACCCGGACAAGCCGAAATTGAAGATTGACGATTGAAGATTGAAGATCTTGGTAATAAAAAAGCCCTGTCGTATCAACGACAGGGCTTTTTTAGAGTAACTCGTTAGAAATTCCAGATAAAAGGATTATTATGTTCCAATAACAAATAACTATAATCGCTTAATTTTCATCCTTGGCGCTTTTCTTTTCCGCTGCTTTTTTGGTTGCGGTATCCGGTGCGTCCTTTTTTCCGCCCGCCGCAGCTGGCTTTTTACTTTTTAGGGGCCGCTTTGGATTTCTTTGTGGGCTTTTCTTTGTTTGTATCCCCCTGCGTCGACTCGGTTTTTGCCTCCGCCGATTCAGGTTTTATCGATGATGAGTCGTCACTGGTTTTGGCAGCCGCTTTCTTCACGATAGGTTTCTTCGTTTTAGCCTTTACCTCATCGACTTCTTTTTCATCTCCTTTACCTCATCGACTTCTTTTTCATCTGTCGTTTCGTCGCTGGTTTTTACAGGTGCCTTTTCGTCTGCTTTGGTAGCATCCGGGGTCTTCTTCTCAACGGTCTCCGTTTTCTGCTTTCCTTCAGATTTAATTTTCTTCTTTTTGGTTTTCTTCTTCTTTTTAGTGCCTTCGAAAGCAATCAATTCAACCATTGACATGGAAGCGGCGTCTCCCGGCCGTTTTCCCAGTTTAATAACCCGTGTGTAGCCGCCGGATACTGCCCCAAACCGCTCGTCGGCTTGTTCAAAAAGCTTGTGAACAATGTCTTTTTCCCTCACGATAGAAAGCGCTTGGCGTCTGGCATGCAAGTCACCACGTTTTGCCAAGGTGATCAAATGATCTGCCCAGCGTCTAACTTCCTTGGCTCTTGCACCGGTGGTCCGGATTCGATCGTGTTTAAGCAAAGAGGTGACCATGTTTCTGAACATGGCATGGCGGTGGCTCGGGGATCGATTCAGCTTCAGGCCTGCTTTACGGTGTCTCATGATACTGTCTGTTCTCCTTCCTCAGTCTCTTCCTCAGGCGGTACAAACCCTTCGAGCTTCATCCCCAGCGAGAGGCCCATCTCGGTCAGGACTTCTTTAATCTCATTTAATGACTTGCGACCAAAATTTTTAGTTTTCAACATCTCCGGCTCGGTCTTACTCACCAACTGATAAATTTTATTTATATCCGCATTTTTCAAGCAATTGGCACTGCGAACGGATAATTCAAGTTCCTCGACACTTCGATAAAGATTGTCATTAAACTGGGGTGCATGCCGTTCTTCAGTTTTAGGATCCGGCTTTGGTTCAATCTGTTCATCAAAATTAATAAAAAGTGTCATCTGCTCTTTGAGTATTTTGGCCCCATATGCAATGGCATCTTCCGGAGCGACACTTCCATCGGTCCAAATTTCCATAGTAAGTTTGTCATAGTCTGTACGCTGCCCAATGCGGGCATTACCGACGGTAAAATTGACTCGCTTAATCGGAGAGAAAACGGCATCGATGGGTATGGTGCCCGCAGGAGCGTCCTCATCCTTATTGGCTTCAGCAAGGGAATAGCCCTTGCCAACCTTAACTTTCATTTCCATCTTGAGGCTTGCTTTTTTCGAGAGTGTAGCAATAAGTTGCTTCTTGTTGAGTACTTCGCAGTGCCCGTCGTCACTAATAATATCTCCGGCCGTTACCAGTCCCTCGCCACTTGCATCAATGCGGACGGTATTCGGTTCAGGATCATTAACCTTGAAGCGCACCTGCTTTAAGTTTAAAATAATCTCGGAGACGTCTTCGAGAACGCCTGG
>JASFFJ010000508.1:0-5855 GCA_050124355.1 Desulfobacterales bacterium
TTCAATGGCTTTTAAGAACTCCGTACCAAAAGTGCTGTTTGTGGCAACCGGTTGCACCAGGGGATCCACATAGATATTCTCGATGGGTACGTTTTTCTGCAGAAGTCCGTTGATGAGTTTGTCGGCAATCGTCATACGGTCATCTGCGGTTTCCGGCATCCCGGCGTCACTCATGCATAAAGCCACGACTTTAAGATCCGTGCCGGCAACGATGGGAAGCAAGGCATCATAGCGCTCTTTTTCCAGAGAGATTGAATTGATCATGGCGGTCCCTTTGTGAACAGCAAGGGCCGCTTCAATGGCCCGGGGATCCGGGCTGTCAATGCTACAGGGCTTATTGGCTGCCGATTGAATGGTTTCGACCAGCCATTTCAGGTAGTCGGCTTCTTTGCCAACAAAGACGCCGGCGTTTGCATCAATGTAATCGGCGCCATTCTCGGCCTGGTCCAGGGCCAGCTTTTTAACTGCTTCGGTATCGTTATTCTCAATGGCACTGCCCACACTTTTTCTGCTGGCATTAATCAGTTCTCCAACAATGATCATGGTATCCTCCCTTGAATTTACTTCAATAAAATTCGATTGCGCGATTTTCGTATTGTTACGCCCTAACCCGGATAAGCAGGAAAAATGACCTAAAATGATCTAAAATTAAAAATGACTAAAATTAATGAGTGAAAGTCTATCTATCATTTTTCATCAATTTTTCAAAGCGTCTTTGTTGGTTTTTATCTGCACGGCCTGAGTTACGAGTCTCGTGTTACGGGTTGCGAGTTACGGGTTGCAGGTTGCGCGTTTCGGGTTGCGCGTTGCGGGTTACGAGCAAAGAGGGCCTATCGCATGGGGCAAAGTGCATAGAGTAAGACTTCGTTCATTCGATATTTGCATTCCAACATCCCAGTTGCGATTTCCGAATTCTGTCATCTGATATATGTTATTCCCCTCCGTCGTCTGTCAACTATCTTTTGACATCCAACCACGGTCATCTGTCCTCTGTCTACCGTTTTCTGAACTCCGTCTTCCGCCATCTGTTTTGGGTCAACTGCCTTTACGATAGGCACTATGCGCTATGCCCATGCTTTTTTTTACCCCCGTCATCTGCCCTCTATCCTCTGTTTTCTGTCCTCTGACCTCTGTCCTCTGTCCTCTGTTATCTGTCCTCTGTCATCCGACCGCTGTCCTCCACAAACCGTCTTCATTCCAAATAAGCGCCCTTGATAGCCGAAACCGCCTGGTTAACGTAACGTTTGAGGACTCCGCGCGGATGCACAAGCGCGGGTGCCTTCCATTGTTTTAGGCGTTCAGCCAGAAGGGCCTGAACCTCAGCCGGATTCATGCGACGGTCTGCATGCCCCACGATATTGAGATTTCTACCGGGAATATCGATGGACAACAGGTCGTCGTCTTCCACCAGAGCGATAGGACCACCCACAACCGCCTCGGGTGAAACATGCCCGATACAGGGTCCTCGGGTGGCGCCGGAAAAGCGGCCGTCTGTTATAATGGCGGTATGCTGCAATTTGGGGTTGGTTACCAATGCTTCGGTGGTTGCCAGCATTTCGGGCATGCCACTGCCCCGTGGTCCTTCATATCGCAGGACAATGACGGAGCCGGGGTCTATACGTCCGCTCATAACGGCTTCCAGCGCTGCCTCCTCCCGGTCGAAGACCCTGGCAGGGCCCTCATGGGTCAGCATATCGGGGCCGACAGCCGAAAATTTTACCACCGCACCTTCGGGGGCGATGTTGCCTTTTAGAACGGCAATGGATCCGAAGCCTTTGTGATCATCCACCCGGTGAATGACCTCTTCTCTATTTAAGCGGTAATTTGCCAGATAACCCTCGCCCCGCTGAAAAAAGCCTTCTGTTTTCAGTCGATCCAGGTTTTCACCAAGGGTATGCCCGGTGACGGTCATTACATCCAAATTGAGAATGTCGGCAAGTTCAATCTGTACCCGCGGCACCCCACCGGCATACCAGACCATCTCAGTTACATATTTTCCCGAAGGTTGAACATCCACTATATAAGGCGTTTCGCGGTTGATTCGATCAAAACGATGCGCATCGATGTCGATCCCCAATTCGTGAGCGATAGCCGGCAGGTGAAGCAGGGCGTTGGTAGATCCGGACAAGGCAGCATGGACTTTAATAGCGTTTTCAAATGCTTCGCGTGTGAGAATGTCCGCAGGTCGGATACCCTTTTGGGAAAGCTGCATGATCTGCCGTCCGGCTTGACGTGCCAGACGACGAATCTCAAAAAGACTAACCGGCGCCAGAGCACTTCCGGGCAACGCCATCCCCAACGCTTCCGCCATGCACTGCATCGTACTGGCGGTGCCCATAAACTGGCAGGCGCCCGCCCCCGGACAGCCGGAGAGTTTATAATTCCGAATCTCCGGGACGACATCCTCCCCCTGTCTCATCCGGTTTGCCAGCTCTCCTATGAGAAGGCTGTGAGACATATCAGGACCGGCACGATTGCTGCCGCCCGGGATGTGAATGGCGGGGATGTTCAATCTGGCAACCGCCATGAGATGGGCGGGAACCGATTTGTCGCAGGATGAAATAACCACCAGACCATCCCAGGGAATCACCCGGCCGTGCACCTCCACCAGATCACAGAGAACCTCCCGGGACGGCAGTATGAAATTCATCCCGTCATGGGACATCGCCCAGCCGTCACAAATATCGGTGCCGTGAAAATTGGCCGGTTTGCCGCCGTTCTGGTATATACCAATGGAAACCTCCTCAGCCAGTGCATCCAGGTGAATACTGCCGGGATGGCTGCTTCCGAAAACATCTTCCACCAAAATCTGGGGATTTGATAGATCGACCTCATCCCAGCCGGTACCGCAGCAAAGGGTATCCATCTGCGCCCAATTTTTACGTATTTGTTTGCTTTTTTGTATTTTATCGACCATGAAGTTTATTCGTCATATATGAGATGTTTTCTCGAGTCAGGTAACGCCTGCGGCGCAACCTGACCTACGAGATTTTTGGGATCTGGCATCCTACGATGGCTCACGGCGGTGATCAACACCGACCGTTCGGTTGTTTCAAAATGCCGCATGTTGGTCGCCGATTGTCTCTGGTATTCTCATTATTGTGTAGGTCAGGGTGCGAGCGAAGCGAGTTCCCTGACATATCTTAAATGGTTATTTGTAAATGAAATCTTTCAGCGGCAAGCCGCGGAGTATCATGTTTTTATAATACTACTCGCTTTTATCGCAGCAAGCTGCGGGGAATTAAACCCCGGAGAGATTAATGAATGCATATTTATTTAGACGCGAATACTGCAAGGTAGTCATTCCGGCGAAAGCCGGAATCCAGAGATATCTTGGATGCCGGGTCGAGCCCGGCATGACGGTCTAAGAACGCTGTGTCTTGTAATAGATAGCGCTTAATCTCTTTTACCTTTCAGACTCCTTGATATAGAAAACGCAAAAACCTCACGACATGCCGAAATTCTGCCTTCCGACATCCCGATTCCAATTTCTATATCTGCCCTCTGCCTTCCGTTATCTGTTATCTGAATTCTGTCATCTGCCCTCTGTTTTCTGTCATCAGTCATCTGTCTTCATTCCCGCTAAATATTTCCGCCCCAGCATCGCCGCCCCCTTGAGGGACGATTCGATCTCAAATCGATAGCTGCAATTTCGCATCCACCTGGTTTTGGCGCGTATCAGGGCTTCGTTGACGGCCCCACCGGAGATGAGGATTTCATCTGTCAGGGGCATTTCAATTGAGACTTCTTTTAAATTCTCTCGCTGATATTCATACAAACCTCTGATCAATGCAGCCAGAAGTTCTTCGCGGGAAGTCTCCTGGGTCAACCCGTGAAACTCGGCTTTCAATGGTTCCAGTGAATATCTGGAGCCCATCAGATACGGAATATAGGTCACACCGCTTTCCCGGTCCAACCACCGATCGATCGATCGCGGCATAAAGTCTTCATAGAATTTTTCATCAGTCATTTCACTGCAAAAAAGGTGCTTAAACCACTCCATGGCTTTACCGCCGGCATTCATTACATAGAAAGAAAACCAGCGCTGCGGCAGCACGTGGGTCCGGATGTTATACTTGCGGGATGGGAAACAGGTTGGCAGGCAGACCATGGTGATTTCGCAAGTGCCATTGATGTTAAATATTTCACCCGGCTCCTGCACACCAACCGAGTATGCTGCCAGCACGGCGTCGTTGCCCCCGATCAATACCGGTGGCTCTTTGCGAAGGCCAAACTTATTGGCAAGACGGGTGCGCAGTCTGCCCGTGCTATGATAGGCCGGTATCAGTTCCGGCAGCCGGGAAATCTCCAGATCGAAAGCCTCCAGGATTTCCCTATTCCAGGCCATATCATTGCTGACCGTATTATACATGGCCGTCAGTGAAGCCGATGAGGGGTCCATTGCGAATTGGGTCGATAGCCAGCGTGCCATGAAGGTATTGGAATGGCCGAAAACATGGGTCTTTTGAAACACTTCAGGCAGATTATCCTTTATCCACAAAATGCCGGCCAGCGAACTGCCGCCTGCCACCGGCATATTGGCGGTGACGTTTAACAGCTTTTCCATCCCGATGGTGTCGATAATACGTTGGGCCTGCAGACGCGAGCGCTGGTCCAGCATCAGGATGGCGGGATTCAAGGCGTTGCCGTTTTCATCCATGGCGGTCAACCCGGGCGTTGTGCCCGAAAGGGAGATGACGTCCACCGCGCCCATCAGATCGGCCATCGATTTACACCCGCTTTCAAACGCCTGTTGCCATTTTTGCGGCTCGATATCGCTGAACATTCCGTCGTTATAGGTGTTGATAGCATATTCCTGGGAAAATTGCTGCAGGCATATGAGCTCATTTTCACGTTCTTGAAACACCCCCATTTTCATGGCGGTGGTGCCGATATCTACACTAAGGATGTTCATAACCTAACTCCGGTAAAAGTGTCCATCGGGGCATATTTTCTGATAATCTGTTGTAAGGAACGTTAGGTTTCAGATTTCGGTGTTCAGTTTTCAGCAACGAAAATTCCAAATAACAAAACACAAATATCAAACAAATCACAATGACCAAATTTCAAAATTCCAAACAAGTAGCGCTTAATCCTATTTGAGATTTGGAGATTGGGATTTAGAATTTACCTGCCCTGTTAAATCTTCGTGCAGGAAAGTGCGGTTCAGATCGGCAATGTGGTTTTTATAACCAACAAGGTCAAGCCATGATAATTGAATTATTTAACAGGGTAAATATTTTGGTGCTTGTAATTTGTTATTTCCAGTTTGTCCAGAATCCAGTATCGAGTATCCAGTATCAAGTATCCAGTATCCAGAATCCAGCATCGAGTATCCAGTATCAAGTATCCAGTATCGAGAATCGAGCATCCAGCATCCAGCCTTACATCACCGCGCCCATAAACCATGGCACAAATTCATTATCGCCGATGCCGTTCAATTCGCTTTTGGTCTTTTTGCCGCCGGCAACCTCCAGGATAAATCGGAAGATGCGCTCGCCCATTTCCGCAACCGTTGCGGCACCGTCGATGGTTTCCCCGCAGTTAATGTCCATATCGTCTTCCATGCGGGTGTACATCTCCGTGTTGGTGGCCAATTTGGTGACCGGCACCGGTTTGCATCCGTAGACCGACCCTCTGCCCGTGGAAAAGCAGATGAGGTTGGCACCGCCGGCGACCATTCCGGTCAGTGAGACCGGATCGTGTCCCGGTGTATCCATAAACACCAATCCTCTGGCGCCGACAGGCTGTGCAAACCGATAAACCTCCACCAAATTCGTGGTCCCGCCTTTGGCGGCAGCACCGAGCGATTTTTCAAGAATCGTGGTTAATCCGCCTTCTTTGTTGCCCGGAGA
>JASFFJ010000509.1:0-5844 GCA_050124355.1 Desulfobacterales bacterium
TGCCAAATGAATGTGGAACTTTTGAGCTTCCAAGCGTCCCAGCTTCAAGCCTGCAAAACCGATGGCTCACAATTGGCATTTAACTCAACTGGGCTCATATTGGGAGAACTGGCCATCGCTTATAACCTTTGAGCCCTGTACCTGGAGCCTCTTTTAGGACCAAAGGCGTTTTATTTTATGTCAAATATGAACAAGACTGTGACGTTGTTTATCCAGTGCCTGGTGGATGGAATTTATCCGGAAGCCGGGGAAGCCGTGGTGAAGATTTTTCGTAAACTGGGTATCGATCTAGTCTGCCCAACGACGCAAACTTGTTGTGGACAGCCGGCATTCAACGCCGGCTATCGCCGGGAGGCGGGTGTTGCCGCCAAACGGTTTATCGACATCTTTGAGACTGCACAAGTCATCGTTTGTCCCTCCGGTTCCTGTGTCACCATGGTACGACATCACTATCCCCAATTATTCGATGACAATGATCTATGGCTGCAGCGTGCCATGCAGGTAGCCGCCAAAACATATGAATTGACGGAATATCTGGTGGACGTCCTGGGTGTGCAGGATGTCGGCGCGCATTATGACGGAAAAATTACCTATCATGACTCATGCCATTTATTGCGAAATCTTCGAATCCAGTCGCAACCCCGAAAGCTTTTGTCCAAAGTTTCCGGTGCTGAATTTATTGAAATGCACGACGCCGACCGGTGCTGTGGATTCGGTGGGTCATTTGCCGTGAAGTATGGGGACATATCCTCAGCCATGGTGACAGACAAAGTCAATAACATTGTTGCCTCAGGCGCCGATACCGTTGTCGGATGCGACATGGGCTGTTTAATGAACATTCAGGGAATGCTCAACCGGAGGGAGTCGGATATCAAGACCATGCATATTGCCCAAATTCTGGCTGGATAGGGATTAGAATTGAATTATGAGTGAAATTACCAATGCTGATTATATCGCTGAAGCCAAGAAGGCTTTAAATGATCCGGTTCTGCAAAATGCACTGGTGGACCTTCAGACGAGATTCGGCCGGGCAACGGCACTTGCTTACCAAAATTTGCCGGAAGGTCCGGACTTGCGTCTCAAGGCTCATGAGATCCGGGCAAAGACCATCGAAAATTTAGATATTGTGTTAGAAACCCTGACCGAAAACGTCCGAAAAAATGGCGGACATGTGTTCTTTGCCCATGATCCGCAAGCCGCTCTGGATTACTGCCTGGCAACAGCCCGCAGGCACAAGGTCAAGCTGGCCGTTAAGGGAAAATCGATGGTCAGCGAAGAAATCGGACTGAATACCGCTTTAATCAAGGACGGCATTGAGGTGGCTGAAACCGATTTGGGTGAGTACATCATTCAGTTGGCTGGAGAACAGCCGTCTCACATTATTGCACCGGCAATCCATAAGAGTAGAAAGGACATCGGCAAGCTCTTTACCGACAAGATCAGAATACCGTATACCGATGATCCGCCCAGCTTAACCCGGGCCGCCAGAAAAGCGTTACGGGAAAAATTTTTAGCTGCAGACATCGGGTTCTCAGGTTGTAATATCGCCTGTGCCGAAACCGGTCATATCGCAACGGTGTCCAATGAGGGCAATATACGGATGGCGACCACAATGCCCAAGGTTCACATTGCCATTATGGGAATGGAACGGGTTGCAGCGCGACTGGAAGATCATGACATCCTATTGAGGCTGCTCTGTCGCGGTGCCGCCGCCCAGAACATGGCCACATATGTCAGCTATGTCGGCGGCCCCAGATATTCACAACAAGTTGACGGTCCGGATGAATTTCATCTGGTGATCCTGGACAACGGACGCAGTCGCATCCTGGCGGATGAGGAATTCAGGGAGATGCTCTACTGCATCCGGTGTGCCGCCTGTCTGAATGTTTGCCCGGTTTACGGTAAAATCGGCGGGCATGCTTACGGACATCCTTACTCCGGTCCGGTGGGAGCAGTGATCATGCCGCTTCTGGCAGGCATCAACCGATCCAAAGATCTTTGCCAGGGAGAAACCCTGTGCGGCGCCTGTCAGGATGCATGTTCGGTCAATATCGATATTCCGCGCATGTTGCTGGCATTGCGGGCCAAGCTTGCCGATGGCGACGCCAACTGGCAGGTCAAACGAGCCAGCATTTCGGAGAAGGGTATTTACACATTGTGGTCATGGATTATCCAAAACCGCAGGGTCTACGAACTTTTCCTCCGATTGGCAACGCTTGGGCAGAGCCTACTACCAAAAAATAGAGACTTGATCCGGCGGCTGCCGCCGCCCATGAGCGGATGGACCCGGGACCGGGACATTCAGCCGGTTGCGAAAAAAAGTTTCATGGATCGCTGGCGATCAGGAGACCTTGATTAACCAAGGTTGAGCGGTTCAGGGTTCAACGTTCCAGGTTGAAAAACACCCAACCCGCTCCTATCAGAGGGGTTCAGCACTTATGTGTTATTAACGCCGTCTCACCCAATGGGTAAAATCGGGTGTCTCAGATTTTGATCAATATTATAATCAGTTTCAAACCGTTGTAACCTTTGAACCGTGAACCCTGAACCTGGAACTGATCAGTTTAGAATTAAGTAAAATGGATACATCAAATCAGGCCGCATTTATCAGCAAAGTCCGATCAGCGCTGGGACATTCCTCCGATCAGCGACGCCCTGCAAACGGGCTTTTTACAGATAGACCCACCCCGGAAATTAATAGAATTCTTAAACGAATAAAAAACCGCTGCCATGCCGAGAGACAGCAGTTGCTTGGCAGGCTTATTGAAATGGCCGAACCAATCAATCTGAATGTCGTTGCCTTGAAGGACCCACCTTCCGTAGCCGCAGCGCTTGCCGATCTAATTCGGGACAAGGAGCCGGAATGGGGTCATCAAAAAAGTGTGGTGACCTGGGCGCATCCGTTGATCGAAAGCTTAAATCTTCCGGTTGTGCTGGCGGATCAGAATGTGCCGGTATATATCACCGAACTCAAAGAGAGTGAGGCCGATGAGAAATTCAGGGAAAAAGAAAGAAAACGGCTGCGCAAACATATCGTTGATTCGTATATTGGTGTTACATCCGCTGATTTTTGCATGGCTGAGACAGCCTCGCTGGTGATGAGAACCCGTCCTGGGCAGGCCCGCTCCGTGTCCCTGGTGCCTTCAATCCATATTGCCGTCATCCATCTGGATCAAATCATCGCCGACCTCAAGGAGCTATATGCCCTGATACAATGGGATACCGAAGGTTCCAGGGAGGGGTTGACCAACTGCATGACCTTTATCTCCGGACCCAGTAAAACCGCCGACGTTGAGGCCACCATGGTACACGGTGCCCACGGACCGCGTGAGGTGTATATTTATGTGATGACGGATTCGTGAATGCTTCTACCCTTTCGTTACAACCTTCTTCATCCAGGCAGCATATTTTTGAATTCCCTTTTCAATGTCATAGCGTGGCTCAAATCCCAATTCTTCTCTGGCCCTGCCAATATCCAATGCGTGGGCACGCTGCATAAGTTCGCCAGGGCCAATTTTAATCTTGACTTTAAATGGTGAATAGATCTGCGCAAGTTTCGCCACTTTACCGACACTGGTGGGAACACCGGTAGCAATATTATATATCGAATGCTTTGGGTTTTCCGCTTGGTAGAGCATTGCCGTGCCGCGGGCGGCGTCTTCGATATAGGTGAAGTCGAGTTTTTGATCGGCACCCTTGTCCATTGTTAAACCGTCCAACCCTTCTAAAGCGCCAAATGCCAACTGATAAATTCTGATGAATTGAGACGGAAGCTTACCCGGCCCATAGCAAAAATATACCCGGCTGATCCTGAAATCTAAACCAAAGGCATTGGCATATTGCCGGCCTAAATATTCAGAGGAGACTTTCGTGGATCCATATAGGTCACACGGGTTTGGCGGACACCCATCTTCAGATACGGTTCCGTCAACGGCACCGTAGACAGCTCCCGTGCTGGTATAGACTATTTTGGAGATTTTGAAACGCCGGGCGATTTCCAGCATATTAAGGGTTCCGCCGACATTGAGCTTCACATTCTCATAGGGATTCTCAACCACGAATTCCCCCATGATGCCGACCGTGTGAATGATCCCATCAATTTGATCTCTATTCTTACTAAAGACGTCTGTCAGCTTGGGAAAATCGAGCACATCGCCCTTGATAAATGTGATATTATTCGATACTTCATTCAGGCAGTCAGGTGTCACCGGATTGGTATCATATAGGACCACCTGATTGCCTTGTCGGGCTAAAAAATATGCCGTCCATGAGGCAATATGCCCGTGCCCCCCGGTAATGAAAACAGCCATAATTTCTTTCCTCCGTGCATTTAATAGGCCTCGAATCAATTCATAAGCCACCGGCATCGACCGAGTATTTACCCATCAAGCATTTCCTCGCAGCAACGATGGATTTTTACAGCCCTAGATAAGTTTTACGAATATGGGGGTTTTCAAGCAATTCTAACCCCGTTCCGCTGAGCGTAATCCGGCCGTTTTCCATCACGTAACCACGATCTGAGATTTTAAGGGAATTAAAAACATTTTGCTCGATCAACAAGATCGGCGTGCCCCGCTGGTTGATTTTTTTAATAATTTCAAAGATAGTGCTTACCAGAACAGGTGCCAGACCCAGTGAAGGTTCGTCCAGCATCATGAGGGCAGGCACCGACATGAGACCACGACCCATGGCCAGCATTTGCTGTTCACCGCCGCTCAAGGTCCCCGCCTTTTGATAGAGACGTTCCTTTAAGCGGGGAAAATAACCAAACACCTGCGCCAAAGTTTCGTGCTGCACTTTTTTGGATCGTGGGAATTGAGCGCCCATTTCCAGGTTTTCCAGCACTGTCATGGTGGGAAAAATCTGTCTACCTTCCGGCACATGGCTGATACCTTGCTCGACAATATGAGACGACGGAGACTGGGAAATATCATTGCTTCTTAATAAAATCGTGCCATGGCGGAGTCGCAGCATTCCGGATATAGCCTTTAAAAGAGTGGATTTGCCGGCCCCGTTGGAACCAATCACCGATACCACCTCTCCCTGTCTGACCTCAATACTGACCTTTCTAAGGGCCGGCAGGTCACCATAATAAACATCGATTTCATTAACCTTGAGCACTCAAGAACTCCTTGCCCAGATAGGCTTTGATGACTTCTTTGTCTTCAACCACTTCCTCAGGGGTTCCTTCGGCAATTTTAACGCCATAACTGATGACGATCACCCGCTGAGACAGCGCCATGACCCCCCGCATCACATGCTCGATCAATAAAATACTGATCCCCTGACGGTTGACTTCTTTCAGCAGTCCAATCAATTCATCGACTTCAGTAGGATTTAGACCGGCCATGACTTCATCCAGCAGCAGGACCTTGGGCTGAGTGGCCAGGGCCCTGGCCAATTCAAGCCGTTTTCTCAAGGGAAGCGGCAGCCCTTGGGCTTCTTTGGTCGCCATGCTGGCAAGGCC
The DNA here is from genome assembly GCA_050124355.1 of Desulfobacterales bacterium. Classification (GTDB taxonomy): domain Bacteria; phylum Desulfobacterota; class Desulfobacteria; order Desulfobacterales; family JAFDCJ01; genus JAFDCJ01. The sequence goes on from JASFFJ010000509.1 coordinate 5,468, forward strand.
AGAAAACTCAATAATCTCCTGAGACCTCTTTTTGGCTTGCGCCGTTGATTTCTGTCTGGAGAGCGCTCCCACCATAATATTATCCAAAACGGAGATGGTCGGAAACGGTTTGACAATCTGAAATGTCCGGGCCATGCCCAGCTGGCAGATCTGGAAGGGTTGCAGGCCGCCAAGACGTTTTCCTTCAAAAAAGACGGCACCCTCATCCAGAGTTAAAAAGCCGCTCAAACAATTAAAAACTGTGGTTTTTCCTGCTCCGTTGGGGCCAATTAGCGCCAGAATCTCTCCCTTTTCCAGTTCAAAGGAGAGATTGCCCACGGCCATCAGACCGCCGAAATTTTTGGTCAGGTTATCTGCCGATAATATACTCATATGAT
>JASFFJ010000510.1:0-5830 GCA_050124355.1 Desulfobacterales bacterium
CAGGCGCTAGCATCGCGTGTCGCTTCATCATGTTTATGATCATTTTTTAAAATCGAACTGCCGGAGGCGTACCTTAATTCTTCAATCTTCAATCTTCAATCGAAAATATTTATTCACTTGTCCTCAAAATCGCAAAATGCCGTCATGCCAGCCATGCTATGGGCGGATAAAATGGCTCGGATGATGGCTCTTGAGACACAATTTGCAACGGCATGCCCCAGCTCGCTAAGACCCTGGGCCTGAGCAGCGATACCAGTTCCGGGGGTTTCGGGCAATTTCTTCCCCCCCATTGCCAGACAAAAAATCGTGTCGCCGTCTAACATTGTGTGGGCAGGACGAACAGCTCGGGCCATCCCGTCGTGGGCCATTTGTGCTACTTTTTGGGCCTGGGCGGCGGTGAGAACAGCGTCCGTCGCCACAACGCCGATGGTGGTATTCCGGATGAATCCATGCGCCGTTTTCGGCGGCAACCTGACGGCGCGTTTTCCCTGGGCACCGAATTCATCATCGATCTCCAACCCAATCTCCCAGGGTTTCCCGCTGACAGGATTGATCACCGAACCATCGGAATTGACGGCTACCAAGGCTGCCACGGTGATTCCGGAGTCCAAAATTAGACTAGCAGTACCCAACCCGCCTTTGATACCACCTGCTAAAGCGCCGGTGCCTGCACCAACGCAGCCGGATTTAATTGGGTAAGAACCGGCGCCCTCGCATGCCCATCGGCCCCACTCCGGACTGATGGGTGGAATGAACTCCGAGCCGCGCCCCAAATCATAGAGTACGGCCGCCGGTACAATCGGGACGACATACCCCCGTTCCAACGGAAAACCGCAACCTTCTTCGGCCAGCCATCGGGTGGCACCATCGGCGGCAGACAAGCCAAACACCGATCCGCCGGACAACACCACCGCCTGAACCTGTTCGACCAGATTATGGGGCGCCATTAAGTCCGTCTCCCGGGTTCCCGGAGCAGAACCTCGCACATCCACGCCGGCCATAGCCCCTTGCGGGCAAACAACCACCGTAATGCCGCTGACCGCATCGAAGTCAGTATAATGACCGACCAGAACGCCATCGACATCTGTCAGTCCGTTATATTTACCGATTTTAGCCAAGACTTCCTCTTAAAAACTTTCAACTCTGAATCTTTGAGTCTTGGGCCTTGAGCCTTGAGCCTCCGACCCGCAACCCTGTTGCCCCTCCTGCACCTTCCACTGAGTGACCTATTACGCTATGCCCCAAGCCCTATGCCCTATGCCCTGAGCCCCATGCCCTTTGCCTTTTTGCCCGCAACCACAGACGGCTACAACTCTTATTCAATCGATCAGAGACTGTCAAGTGGCAAATCTCAGAATTGGTATTGACTAAGCTAATCGTATTGCGGTAAATTGAAAAATTTTAAAAAAGATACGCTTATTCAATCTTCATTCTTCAATCTTCAATTCCGGCTTGTCCGGGTTGGGATGGATAGTCGAGCGACCATCTGACGACAAAGGCCAATTGCAGATCATGATACAACTTATCAGAGGCTTCAAAGATATACTTCCCGGAGAAGTGGAACAGTGGCAGGAAATCGAACGAATTTCCCGCGAGCTGTTTGAAGATTTCGGGTTTAAAGAAATCCGGATACCGATCATGGAGCGCACAGAGCTTTTCAAGCGCAGCATCGGTGAAGATACGGATATTGTCGAAAAAGAGATGTATACCTTCCCCGATCGCAAGGGTGATTTGATCACACTGCGCCCGGAAGCCACTGCCTCGATCGTAAGGGCTTACATCCAGCACAAATTATTTGCCAAAGACCCGGTCCAAAAATTTTATCTGATGGGCCCCATGTTTCGCCGGGAAAGACCGCAAAAGGGCCGCTATCGGCAGTTTTATCAAATTGATGCCGAAATTTTCGGTGTTGCCTCACCGCTGGTGGATGTACAGCTTATCTTGATACTTGTTACGCTTTTTGACCGATTACAGGTGCCTGATATCAGTGCCCATATAAACACCTTGGGATGCCCGCAATGTCGACCCGGATTTAAAACGGCCCTGCAGGAAATGTTGATGTCCGTCAGTGACAGGCTATGTTCAAACTGCATCCGGCGCAGGGATCGAAATCCACTGAGGGTATTGGATTGCAAAGTACCGGACTGCCGTGAGGCTTTGAAAGAAGCGCCGTCTATCCTGGATCATTTATGTTTGGAATGCCAGGAAGATTTTGCCGAAGTCCGCAATTCGCTGGATAAACTCAAGGTCCCTTATGTCATCGATAAACGTCTGGTGCGCGGACTGGACTACTACGCACGGACGACCTTCGAAATCCAGACCGGTTCTTTGGGTGCTCAGAGCGCGGTGGCCGGTGGCGGGCGCTACGATGGTCTGGTCAAAGAACTGGGTGGACCCCAAATTCCAGCCACCGGGTTTGCCATCGGCTTTGACCGATTGGCGGAAATATCCGGCCTGAAACCAGCGGACTATGAACGCCAACCGGATATTTTCGTGGCGGCTCTGGGTGAAAAGAGCCAGTCCCTGGCGTTTGAATGGACCTGCCGCCTGGGATTGACCGGCATTTGTGCCGAAACGGACTTCAGCAATAAAAGCTTAAAAAGCCAAATGAAACGCGCCGACAGACTGGGCGCTTCTTACGTTTTGATCGTGGGCGACAAGGAGCTGGAAGAAGGATCGGCGATCTTGAGGAATATGGCGACCAAGGAGCAGACCTCGATCTCACTGGACAATGTTATCAAGGGTATAAAGCAAACCTTGTCCCTCTAAGACACCCTCAGTCATCTGAGGCGCGTCTGAAAAAAAAACGGTAATCGATTTAAACAATTGGATTTTATAGCAACTTAAATAATTGTATATTTTAGACGGTTTCGTGAAATGTCCATATGCTAGGCGTGCAAGTCTTGAGAATTGAGGCGTACGATAAGTACGTTGGAATGACGAAAGACACCGCACAACGCAGCAGATGGAATTTTCACTAAACCGTCAGGGAGGAGATATAGATTGCCGGACTTACTAGAAAACATGCGCAGAACGCACAGCTGTTGTGAGCTAGGTATCGATGATATCGGCAAGGAAGTCGTTTTAATGGGATGGGTCCTGCGACGACGGGATCACGGCGGCGTTATTTTCGTCGATCTCAGGGATCGGGAGGGCCTCACCCAAGTTGTATTCAATCCCACGGTCAACCAGGCGGTCCACAAAAAAGCCCATGCAATCCGCAATGAGTTTGTGTTGGCGGTGCGTGGCAAAGTCGATCCGCGACCCGAGGGTATGGTCAACCCCAATTTGCGCACCGGTGCAATTGAAGTGCTGGTAAGCGAACTGAAGATATTAAACGTTGCCAAAACCCCACCTTTTTTAATCGAGGATGACATTGATGTTTCTGAGAACATCAAGCTTAAATTTCGCCACCTGGATCTTCGCAGGCCTGTGATGCAGCGAAACCTGATTCTGCGGCATAAAGCCGCGGCCGCCGTGCGAAATTATTTAAACAGCCAGGGATTTCTTGATATTGAAACGCCCGTACTGACGCGCAGCACCCCTGAAGGTGCCCGCGATTATCTGGTACCCAGCCGGGTGAATCCCGGACAGTTTTATGCACTGCCCCAATCCCCCCAGATATTCAAGCAGCTTTTTATGGTTGCCGGCTACGATCGCTATTATCAAATCGTTCGCTGCTTTCGTGATGAGGATCTAAGGGCGGACCGTCAACCCGAGTTCACCCAGATTGATATCGAAATGTCCTTTGTGGGCGAAGATGAAATCATGGAGATGACCGAACAGATGATGGCGACCCTCTTCAAGGAGGTGTTGGCGCTTGACATCAATCCGCCATTCTCACGCCTGACATACGATAAAGCGGTCGGGCGTTTTGGTTTGGATAAGCCTGACACCCGTTTTGGCCTCGAGCTGAAAGACATTTCAGATATTGTTGCAGACAGCGGTTTCAAAGTCTTTTCGCAAGTCGTTAAAAAAGGAGGGATTGTTAAAGCGCTGAACGCCAAAGGGTGTATCGATTTTTCTCGTAAGGAGATCGATGATCTGACCGATTTTGTTTCCGTTTATCGGGCCAAAGGCATGGCCTGGATAAAGGTCAGAGAGAACGAATGGCAAAGTCCCATCGTAAAATTTTTCACCGATGATGAAAAAAAGGCCCTGGCCGAACGCATCGGAATGGCGCCCGGCGATCTCGTCTTTTTTGTGGCCGACCAATCCAAAGTGGTCAATGAATCCCTGGGCAATCTGAGGAACCATCTCGGGCGAAGACTCAACCTGATCGATGACGATCAGTTTAAATTTTTATGGGTAACCCGATTTCCGATGTTTGAATTTGACCAAACCGAAAACCGCTACCAGGCGCTGCATCATCCCTTTACCTCACCCCTGGAAGACGATTACGGCAAACTGAAAGATGATCCCGCGGCCGTTCAGTCCCGTGCCTATGACCTGGTGCTGAATGGGTTTGAAATCGGTGGCGGCAGCATCCGAATTCATCAAAGGGAAATCCAGCAAAAAGTCTTCGAAACCCTGGGAATGGACCGTGAAACCTATGAGTCCAAATTCGGATTTTTACTCTCGGCCCTGGATTCGGGAGCCCCCCCCCATGGCGGCATTGCCATTGGATTTGATCGGCTGGTCATGCTGCTCTGCGGTGAATCATCCATACGCGATGTCATCGCCTTCCCCAAAACCCAAAAAGCGTCCTGCCTGCTGACCGGCGCGCCGTCCAACACAAGCAAGGAGCAGTTAGAGGAGTTGAATCTGAGATTAAGACCCGGGATAGAGAGCTGATATTTTTTTCTCGATGAAAGAATAACAGCGTTCGATCTTTTTATATGACGTCTTAGATTTTATTTACGGCTTCTTCAACCTGGATTTTTTCTTGATTTTCTGTGTTTTGTACAATATGTTTGTACAATAAAAAAATCAGGAGAAAGACCAATGGAATCAATAGGTGTCAGCAAATTAAGGGAAAATATGGTACTGTTTTTAAATAAAGTCCAACAGGGAGAAAGCATTACCATAACATCGAGGGGTACTGAAATCGCAATGCTCGTTCCGATAAAAAAGAAGGAAGAAGTATCAAGAAAGGCGCTAAAACAGCTTAGAAAGACTGCGGTCATTGGTGATGTTGTGTCTCCGATCAGTGAGGAATGGAAAGCCCAGAGATGATCGTGGCAGATACACATGTAATTATCTGGGATGCGCTGAAACCGGATTTGCTGTCACCCAGCGCGAAAAAGGCGATTGTTAAAGCAAACAGACTGGACGGAATCATCTTTTGTGAGATATCGCTTTGGGAAATTGCGATGTTAATGAAAAAGAAGCGCTTATCTGTAGATGTGAGCTACCAGGAATTCATAAGACTGGTATCGGAATCAAATAATTATATATTCAAAGGCATCAACCCTGAGATTGCCGAACTGTCGACACAACTTTTCTCAACAACCAATAAGGATCCGGCAGATAAGATCATCAGTGCGACCGCCATTATTGAAAAGGCCAATTTGGTCACCTCCGATAAAATACTGCGCCGATCAAAAAAGGTTCACACTATTTGGTAGCTCCCGTGCAGTTTTATAGCCGAATGAAGGAATGAAAATAGGGCACCGAAACTTTCCATCACGAATAACCCTATCTGAATGGATACCGGAATAATTTTAAATTTAACTTGACATAATTTTAATGGTTTATTAAATAAGACATTTTCTAATTGATCCCCAGTAGCTCAGTTGGCAGAGCAAGTGGCTGTTAACCACTGGGTCCGCGGTTCGAGTCCGTGCTGGGGAGCCAATTAATTCAAGGGGTTAGAGATTTCGGTCTCTAA
>JASFFJ010000511.1:0-5823 GCA_050124355.1 Desulfobacterales bacterium
TGAGAAGTCAACCATCCAATTCCCTCCGGGTATCTCCGCCGTGGTTGGACCGAATGGGTGCGGCAAAAGCAATGTGGTCGATGCCATTCGATGGGTGATGGGAGAACAAAGCTTAAAGCAGCTGCGAGGCAAATCAAAGGAAGATATCATTTTCTCGGGCACCAACGGCCGGGCGCCCCTGAATATGGCCGAAGTTTCGTTGACCCTAAACAATGACAATGGCACCGCCCCCGAGGAGTTGAAAGATTTTACGGAAATTAACCTGACCCGCCGCCTGTATCGATCTGGAGAAAGCGCTTTTTTCTTGAATCGCCAACCCTGTCGATTAAAGGACATTCATAACGTTTTTTTGGGCAGTGGATTGGGATCAAAATCCTATGCCGTCATTCAACAGGGAAATATCGGCGCAATCACCGACGCGGATCCTATGGATCGCCGCTATTTCATTGAAGAAGCTGCTGGAACCACGCGCTACAAAAATCGCAAGGTTGAAGCCCTGCGAAAGGTAGATATTACCCAGCGAAATCTTTTAAGGGTTAACGATATTCTGACAGAAATAAAGCGGCAAATGGGCAGCTTGAAACGTCAGGCCAGAAAGGCGGAACTTTACAACAACCTTCAAAAACGCATCAAGATATTAGACGTCCGTCTAGGAATACATTATTTTAATGACTTTACCCGCCAGGTTGAAGAGGCCGATGCGCTGTTAAAAGAGCTAAAAGATGCGGACATCGGCCACTCATCCGAATTAAAAAAACTGGATGCCGCCATTGAGGACATAAAGCTCAAGCGTTGGGAGAAAAACCAGGAAATTGCCGAACAAAAATCCGAAAAATATGAGACCCAGCGCAAGGTTGATCGTACGGAAAATGATCTGGCACACCTGCGCAATGAGATTAAAAGACTTTCTCGGGAAATAACCGAATTTGAGGATGCCCGCAAAGATCTGGTTCAAAAAAACGACGACCTGATTGCCGAAATGGCCCAGGTTCAGCAGGAAAATGTCGACCTCAGGTCGCAGATGGCAAATGATAGGCAACGTCTCGATCAGAACCGGCAGAGTAGCCAGCAAACCAGAGATGAATTATCAACACTCAACCAGCAGCTTGAAACCGCTAAAGCGCACCTGATGGATTTGATGGGCCGGGAGGCTCAGTATAAAAATGTCTATCAGAACGCAGCCAACAACAAGGAAAGTCTGCAAAGACGTCTCAAACGAACGGATGAAGAAGAGGCCCTGGCTCAAAAACAAATCAAAGCAGCCCAGTCAAAAGAGTCCGCGGCCGGCAACCACCTAAGCGCCCTGAAGCAGGATATCGAGGCACTGGACACTCGCATCGCGCAAACCCGCAGCCAACTGGATGAAAATGCCGCCGGCTTGGCCGCACAGGTTAAACGGGTCCAAACACTTGAGTTGGAGCGCAATACCGCCAAGTCCAAATACAACGCCTTGAAGAAAATGGAGGATAATTTCGAGTGGTACCGCGATGGTGTCAGGGCAATCATGAGGGCCCAAAGCCCTCAAGCAGACGAACAAAACCCGGAGGCAACGGCTATCAGCCCTGAGCTGAAGGCCGGTGTTTTGAAATTGACAGCAGACATAATCGATGCGGATCCTGCTTATGAAACGGCGATAGAGGCGGTGCTGGGCGAATCGCTGCAATATATCGTGGTAAAAGACCAGCAAACAGGCTTGCAAGCCATTGATTATCTGCAAACCCACAATGCAGGACGGAGCGGTTTTGTCCCGATTTCGTCAACGAAACCGATTCGGGCGAATGAAACCCAGATACCGGATCCCTCCAGGCTACTGTTAAATCACATCAGGGTAAAACCGGGCTATGAAGCTGTCGCCCAGGCGCTCCTTGGGGATGTCATCTTAACCGAAACCATTGAAGCGGCGCTGGAATTGTTTAATCGCAACGGAACGTTGCAGAGAATTGTAACGAAAAATGGTGAAATTATTTCCCATCAAGGTATCCTCATTGGCGGCAGCAAGGACAAATCAAGCGGAATTCTGGCCAAAAAGCATGAAATAAAAGCGCTCAAACGCCAGGAAGCCGCATATACCCAAGATATAGAAAAAGCCCGACGCGAGCAAAATGATTTAGAGTCGGTGGTTCGTGATTTAGAAACCAGCATGCAAAAACAGATCGAGCAAAAAAACCGGACCATTGAAGATGAAATCGAAGCGGAAAAGGCACTTTACCGGGTCGGTGAAGACCTCAAAAATGCACGCCGCCGACTAGAAATCGTTCAGCTGGAACAGGAGCAGCTGCTGGGAGAAGCCAGCGACATTGACGATGAAATGACCAAATACCATACGGCGCTGAGCGGCGTCGCCAATGAAATCAAATCCGCCCAGGACGAGGTAGCACAAATGTCGCAAACGATCAGTGCTGTCTCCTCGACGCTGGAAGATTTTGATCAAACGGTGGTTGAGCTCAAATTGAAACTGACCGCCTTGAATGCCCGCTTGGAAAACAGCGACAGCAGTTTGAAGCGACTGAAAGAATTTCATGAGGACGGACGGATCCGGCTGGAACAACTTTCGCGCGAAATCAGCCTGAAAAAAAATAAAGAAGAAGTATCCCGCGTCACCGTCACCGATAGCGAAAAACAGCTTTCAGAGATGTACAAAATTATCGCCCGTCTCGATGAAGCCATCGGCCGCAACGAAGAGGTTTACCAGGATATTGATGGCAAACTCAAAGACAGCGACAACAAGATATCCGCCATCAAGAGTGAACGGGAAAATACCCTTGAAAAATTTCGCATGCTGGAGCTCGAACAATCCCAATTTCAGCTCAAGCGCGAAAACATTGCCAATCGTTTGGAGGACCGCTATCAGGTCTCCTTTGCAGCCCTCAAATCAGAGCTACTCCAAAATGAAACTGCGGACAACATCACGGCCGATATGACCACCAAAGAGATGGAAGCCGATCTGTCCCGCAGCAAAGAAAAAATATCAAAAATTGTCGATGTCAACCTGGGCGCCATCAAAGAGTATGAGGAATTAAAAGAGCGTTTTGATTTCCTGGAAACCCAGCGGGATGATCTTCTCAAGGCCATCGAAGATTTGCACAAGGTGATCCGAAAAATAAACAGGATTACCCAGCAGCGGTTCATGGAAACCTTCGCCCAAATCAATCAAAAGTTAACCGAGGTATTTCCCCGCCTCTTTGATGGTGGTGAAGCCAAGCTTGTCCTTGTAGAACCGAGCAAACCACTTGAATCCGGTGTGGAGTTTATGATTCACCCTCCGGGCAAGAAACTGACGCGCTTAAGTCTACTGTCCGGCGGAGAGAAAGCATTGTCGGCAATTGCTTTCATTTTTTCGATATTCCTGATTAAACCGGCCTCGTTTTGCCTGCTGGATGAAATCGACGCCCCCTTGGATGAATCCAACACGTTCCGCTTCAATGAGCTTCTGCAAATCATCGGCAAAAATTCCCAGATTGTCATGATCACCCATAACAAGCGCACCATGGAGTTTGCCGACATGCTGTTCGGCATCACCATGGAACAAAAGGGCGTTTCAAAAGTGGTTTCCGTAGACTTCCAACGGCCGGAATCAAATTAAATTCAAATTCAGCCCAGCCGCTGGCCTGAAAAGCGACCACTCTGACCGGAAAAGAAACAAATGAACGTCGAACATCGAATAATGTATTCTGTCTGTTTAATGAAGACTGAGCGAAGCGATTCCACCGTTCGTCAATCGACATTCGTCATTCGTCATTCCGTTGTAGTTTCATCTAAGTTTTAATTATAGGAAACCGGCGCCATGGCATTTGGCTGGTTCAAGAAAAATAAGAATAATAGCCCTCCCGTACCTGCCGAAGACCAGGTTGCAGAAATTCAGGAAGACGACGCGCCGTCACCTGAATCAGAGCCGCAAGAAGAGGCTAGCGCAGAGGAGACGGCAGCGGAAGATCAACGCCACATGCCCGAGCAGGCGGTCCCCGATGTTTCCGAGGAGCTCGACGACGATGCACCCCCCGCCCCGGAAAGCGTCGGATATTTTAAACGTTTGAAAAACCGCTTGTCCAAGTCCCGCCGGAATTTTTCGGATGGTTTTGAAAAAGTCCTGGTCGGTAAAAAGAAACTCGATGAAGATGCTTTGGAAGAGCTGGAAGAGCTTTTGATTACCTCGGATATTGGTGTTCAAACCACCATGGCACTCATGGAGCGACTTGCAACGGCAAAGGTCGCAAACGCCGAGGAAGTAAAACAGCTATTAAAAGAGGAAATTTTATCAATCCTACCCCCCCCTGCCCCTGTTCAGGAGACACATAAAAGCACCCCCCATGTTATACTGGTTGTCGGCGTCAATGGTGTCGGCAAAACCACCACGATCGGAAAACTTGCAGCGTCTTTAAATGCGTCCGGCAAAAAAGTCCTGATCGCCGCTGCCGATACGTTTCGGGCCGCTGCGGTTGAGCAACTCATGATTTGGGCCCAAAAAGCCGGCGCGGAATTCGTCAAACATGCGGATAATGCGGACCCGGCGGCCGTGGCCTTCGATGCGGTTGCAGCGGCCAAGGCCAGGGGATGTGACATCGTTCTCATTGACACGGCCGGCAGGCTTCACACCAAGGTCAACCTGATGCAAGAATTGAAAAAGATCAAACGGACGGTGGCCAAACAAATTCAGAGCGCACCCCATGAGATTTTGTTGGTTTTAGATGCGACCACCGGCCAAAATGCGCTGTCCCAGGCAACACTTTTCAATGAAGCCCTTGCGATTACCGGATTGGCCCTGACCAAACTTGACGGCACCGCCAAAGGTGGCATTGTCATTGCTATCTGCAGCTCACTGAACGTGCCCCTGCAGTATATCGGCATTGGCGAGAAGGTAGAGGATCTCAGACCGTTTGATGCCGGACAGTTCATCGACGCCCTGTTCGAACCCTAACGTTGCGATATTGGGGTAACAATATGAATTGGCGTTTGATCCTATATTAGATTTGGATATTGATATTTGGAATTTCTGTTGACATGAAACTTAGCTTCTTAACTGGACAAATATATACAGGCAATCGGGCCTGGTCCAGCGAGCATCAACCACCAAGACGACAGGAGGAGCACGATGACAAAAGCAGAACTTATAGAACAAGCGGCAAAGGATGCCAACGTTTCAAAGGCTGCGGCCGCGGCCGCATTAAACTCTTTTATGGACGGCGTGACCAAGGCGCTCAAGAAAAAAAATGGCAAGGTCACCCTGGTTGGTTTCGGTACCTTCTCAAAAGTACGCCGTAAGGCGCGCAAAGGCCGTAACCCCCAAACCGGTGAAACCATAAAAATCAAAGCCAGCAACGCCGTAAAATTCAGCCCCGGTAAAAAACTCAAAAGCGCCGTCTAATGAGTGCATGATTTAAGCCTTCGATTTTTGGCAGGTTGGGTATGCCCCCTCGCCATTTTCTCGACTCCTGTCTCAACCCAACCTGCAAAAACAATGAAGGCTCCCTGCAGCTCACTGGGGGGTATTATACCCTAATTAATTGTCTGTGTCTGTCCGTGCGAATCTGTGGCTAATTAAAAAATCGGTTTCAAACCGATTCATTAGTACGTAATCCCAAACCCGCTGAACTCTCCCGCATAATCCTGCCATTCCACGTTTACATCAGTCACCTTTGCACTCGGTGGGCCTTGGTTGCACCACTCAAGCACCGCGTTTACTTTGTCCTGGTCGCCTTCAAACAAGGCTTCGACGGTACCATCTCTTTGATTTTTCACCCACCCGAAGACCCCTAACCGATCGGCGGCCTGTTTGGTCTCCATCCTAAAAAACACACCCTGCACCCGGCCGCTGATAATGGCGTG
>JASFFJ010000512.1:0-5822 GCA_050124355.1 Desulfobacterales bacterium
GACATCACAGTATATCTTGCTGGCACGTTGAACCGTGTTGGCAATGGAAACGCGCCGGCCAGATCTTTTCTATTCAGCAGCAGCATAAGGTTTAACCTAGTATGGTGAAAATACGCATAATGGAGAGCCGTAACGTTTATCCTATTTTTATTCCTTTTTTTTGGGTGTCAGGTTTCGGGTGTCAGTGTTCAGCGCTGCCTTGGCCTGAAAAGCAGCCAGTTTGATCGAAAAAGAAACTTGACGATGTGGTAAAAAGCCAAAATTTCTTTAAAGCGTCATTCCGGCGGGGCCTGTGCCGGACTAGATCCGGTAGCCGGAATCCAGTAATTCCAGCTTATTCTGGATGCCGGATCAAGTCCAGCATGACGAATTCGGAATTTTTTTAGAATCCAACAAAGTCTTCCAATGAATTTTCATACGAGGATATGCGATTGTGTCTATCTTTCCTGACACCCGAAACCTGACACCTGAAACCAGATTATCGGAAGAAAAATAGTGTAAAAAGTTAAGAATATATGCATCCAGTTATAGGTGAATTTCATCATCCCTGGTCTAAACTTTCTTACGATAGGATTGGGACGCCATTTTATAGCCCCTTTCAAGAATCTCGTGGAGTATTCGAACCGCAAGCTTAAAATCATTATTTTTAATCGCGTCAACAACCGGATAATGGGTACCGAGCGTTACTTCAGGTGTGTCTTCACCATACAAGCGATCGCCGCTGGCAATAAATGCCCTTAAACGGTTTGAAATGGCAGACCATGCTTCGAGTAACACATTGTTTTCCGATAGTTCACAGAGGGTGCGATGAAATTTCAAATCAACATCGATGATCGCCTTGAGATTGCCTTTTTTGGAAACCGCTTTCATTTCTTTTACGACAGCATCGAAAACTTCGATTTTTTTTTCGTCTATTTTCATCGCCAACGTATTCAAAGCCAGCGTCTCTAAAGCATTTCTCACATCGTAAATGTCTTTTAAATCATTTAGGCTCATCTCCACGACCTGGGCACCCTTAAAGGGTGTGGTGACAATTAAACCCTCTTTTTCAATATACCGAATCGCCTCCCGGACGGCATTTCTGCCGATATTCATCTCCCTGGCCAAAACCGTCTCGATCAAGCGATCGCCCGGCTTCAACTTACCGGATTTGATGGCTTCTCTAATTTGATTGGCAACCTGTCCCGGTAAAGTGGATCGTTTCTCTTTTTCAAATATTTTTTCCATGGCAGGTGTCACATTTTTTTAAAAAGCGTTTAACACTGTCCCCGTTGCGAACAGCTCGATTTCCTTCTTATTTTCAAGCTTGGCGTAATTTTGTTCGGTCAGATTGATAACAGGTAAAATTTGCTCGTAATAGTGCCAGCTGATCAATGGTCCCGTCAATATAACCGGGTCGGTTCTAATATTGATAATTGCCGCCGGGGCTGTTTTCAACCGCATCATTTCCATCACCACCAGCCCTGCCCCGCTGCTCCCTTTACCAAAAGGGAAGGCAAAGGCTTTATCACTCATGGATTCTTGGTAGCACCCGTGACGATAGTCTGCCACCTTCCCGTCTGCGGCATTCACACCGCCAAAAAAGCTGATTGGATCATTGGAAAAAAGTAATTCCAGGCGTATGGTTTTCCGGGGAGCGATGACATATTCGCAGGCTATTTCCACCATGGTTTTCTCTCTCGCCATACTTTACCGGCGACAGCACTTTCGGCACATTCAGCAATTGTTCCCAAACCGGGATGCTTCCCGGTCAATCCAAAACAGTAGGTACAAAATTTGCCGGAATTAGACATAAACGTATTGGTTTTCCATTTTTCAACAGGATGCTGCAGAGGGCAACCATCGACAAAAATTTCAACGCCTTGTGAAGATAGCCTGTGCAACTGTCCGCTATCTTGAATCATGCCGTAAGTGGAACGATTGGTGTACACCCATAGCATGCAGTTGCCATGCACTTTTCTCCCCTTAAGGGCATCTTCCAGTTTCATAAATTCAGCACAGGAGAAATGGGGACAACCGAGTGCGACGAGATCGATGTTTTCATTGGCGTCCAGGTGGTTAAGCTGGGCTTCCGCTTTTCGGATATCTTTGCACCCAAGCGTCTCAACCTCGCGAGGTTTTTCTCCCTGAAAAGCCATTTCCAATGTCTGCGCTTCCGGTGTAATCCCTACCAGGTGGAAAAGAGCGATGCCACCAGAAGATGCCAAGGTTGCACTCATATTTTTGAGATTATCCACACTGATATGTGGGGGAAACCCATCCATTGCCCATACCCTGTCACCCACGATGTCGCCAAAGGCGTAGGCATAATATGTGTAAAAACTATCATGCTCAAACATTGCAGGCGCAATATCCTCACCGGGAACGATCAGGCCCTGGGCTTTCCGGTTTTCGGCTACATGCAATCCAAAATAGGGAACCCTTCCGGCAATTCCCGCCAGCAGTTCAAGCGGGCCGGCATATCGATTGGTGCGCGCGCCCAAGATGGAGTTAACGAAGGTGATAACGTTGGATTCGGCACAAGCGACCTGTTGTCCAAAAGTAGGCGAAAAGCCCGCCTGATAGGGGGCGCAGGTCCAACTGGCAATGGCCCCTAAGGCCATATGCGCAGCCTCGATACGACGGGTCGCCGTCATTAGCGCCAGATCATGTTTTTGTCTATCAAAACGTGTCATGTCGATAGCACTGGCATTGGTGGTAGTTGGCACCGCAAAGCGGGCGCCCATGCCGACCAAATGTTCAGCGAATTCGACCTGGGCTTCCCCCAGAAAAACGGTGCTATCATCATGGCATGCGACAATTTCTACAAAACGATCAACTTCGTAATATTCCCCAAGGTCATAAAGAACACGCATGGCAAGCCGTCTTGCCTCGCCATGTTCGCCATCCAGGAGTGCTTTTTCATAATCCGTTAAATACAAAATGCATCTTCCCTCTATTCTGATAATGGGCCGCTCCACACACAATGAGTCCATTCAACCAAATACCGCTGATTCAGTTAATTGGTCATTTCTACCCGGGTATAATCTGAATATTGCATATTGTAAATTGTGGACAATTTACAATGCAAAAATCCGTCTGTCAAGCAATGAATTCAGTTAGGTGTTTGGAATTTTCATGATTTTCATTAATCAGGAAATTTGTATGAAATCAGTCAACTACTTGTTTTAAGGCATCTAGTCAAAATTAAGCGGTCATCCTTTCAGCCACTTTTTTTCCAACTCCCGAAGTGCCTTTACTTTATCTTCTTCCAGAGGGGGGACTTCATGGCTTTTTTCAATTTCCAAAACCTTTTCATTAAGTACTTCAAGAAGGTCTTTATCCACCATACCGTCTAGTGAGGGTCGCCTGAAATAGGTGGGTGTCCAAAAATTCCTGAAATGATCTAACGTATGATTTTCGGATAGATAATTCCCGCCAGCCCCTACGTCGTTGATGACATCCATGGCAAAATTTTCTGGGCTGAGATGAATTCCCTGCATAAAATGTTTGACGTGATCGATTACCTCATCGCAGAACAGGATGGTGACCGGATCCACCAGACTGGCCTGATCCAGAAGGCCCACATCATGAACCAGGTTGGCTCCGCTCAATGCCGCCAGGAGGCAGGACATGCCAATCTCCGCAGCCCCCTGTTCATCCAGGGCTACGGTGTCTGTGCATCCGGCCGTACCCCAGAATGGCAGTTCGAAATAGTTGGCCATGTCTGCAAGTGCCGCGCATTGCAGGTAAAGCTCCGGTCCGCCGTAGACGCAGGCCGTAGAGCGCATATCCATCACCGTTGCAACCCCGCCGTATAGAAAAGGTGCGCCGGGCTTAACGAGCTGATGGATAACCAGCCCGGCCAGTGATTCCGCATGGCCTTGGGCCAGCAGACCGGCCGATGTCGCCGGAGCGGTGGCACCTCCCATGGGAATCGGGTAATACACAATGGGTAGTTCATACTCCGCACAGATCATTAGTTCCTTGATGGCGTGACCGTCATGGACCAGCGGGGAGATCGGTTCGCCCAGTTTCATCAAATAGGGATTCAGCCGCAACTCATCATAGCCGCCGGCAACAATGGCGCCCATCTCGATGATATCGAGCAACCCTTCCGGGCCCTTCGGACTGAACGAAATGGCTTTTCTTTGGTGGAGCATCATCTCAAACGTGTTGACGCGATCCACGATTTCCGGAGGCAGATCATCTGCAAACGCACCCACCTGAACCACATCCATATGCCTGGTATAGTCCATCACCATTGCCATCTTCTTGGCATCGGAGGCAACAAACCGTCTCCTTTTTTTGGTGCGGGGATCAATAATATTGATATTGTCCACTAGTGGTGAAAAATAGGTTTTCCCGGTTTCCAAAAATATCTTTCTTTCTCCGCCCCGATGGCAGAGCACGATACGTTCCGGCGCCGTACCCAGGGCCCGATCAACCAGATTAAAAGGAATTCGAACCAGACCATCTTTTTCCACCACCGCCCCGTGACTGTGCAACAGATCCTGGGCCTCCTTATGATGAATCAATGAACCGGTTCTTTCCAAAATTTCACAGGCAGCCAGATGAATTTCCTTTATCTGGGAATCCGACAGTACTCGCATACGGGGGGTAAATTGGGTTAAACCAGCAAACATAATATCTCCTTTTCTTTCATTTTGAATCGGACAGGTACCGAATCATCTTGAACATATTCATTATCGAACCGCCATCGGCTGTTATTTCTGCGCCGGTAATGTAGCTGGCATCGTCCGAGGCCAGAAACACAGCCACTTGGCCCATCTCCTCGGGTGTGCCGTGGCGGTTCATCGGCACCGCTCGATTTCTGGCATCCTCTAATTCCTGGGTGGGAAAGGCCTGTCGCTGGAGAGACGTCATAATCGGCCCCGGACTGATGGCGTTCACCCGGATATTGTATTCGGCCCATTCCATTGCCAACATGCGTGTCAATCCGATAACACCCGCCTTACTGGGTGTGTAGGCCCCATCACAAATTTCAGGCATATGTGCCGATATGGAAGCAATGTTGACAATCGAACCACCTTTTTTGCTTTCGACCATATGCTTCCCGACTGCCTGGGAGCTGAAGAACACTCCATTGAGGTTGACCTGAATCACCCGGTTCCATTTCTCTTCTGCCAGATCCAATAGGGCGCCGGGTATGAGAATCCCTGCATTGTTTACCAATATGTCTATCTTACCAAAGGTCTCAATCGCTGTTTGGGCCAATCCATAAGCATCATTTCGAATTGAAACATCCCCCGGAAACAGCTGACATTTTCTGCCAATTTCTTCAACCTCTTTTTTTACAGTCTCGGCCCCTGCCTCATTTTTATAGTAGTTTACGACAACATCGGCACCCGCCTTTGCCAGGCCGATGGCGATGCCTTTTCCAATGCCCTGGCTTGCGCCGGTTACAATGGCGACTTTGTCTTCGAGTTTCACGATTCGTCCCCCTTCCACCTGGTTATATCCTCTCATTCTCGGTCCTTGCGATAATCTCCTCCTGGTGATCGATATCCAAATCAACAAAGTAGTCGCTGTATCCGGCCACCCGTACAAGCAGATTGCGGTATTCGTCGGGTGCCGCCTGGGCTTTTCGGAGTATCGATGTATCAACGATATTGAACTGAATGTGGTGTCCGTTGAGCTTGAAATAGGAACGAATGAGATGCATCAGTTTGGTCAGGTCCTTTTCAGTTTCCAATACGTCCGGGAGAAATTTCTGATTCAGTAGCGTTCCACCGGATTTAACCTGATCCATTTTTCCCAGAGACTTGATGACCGCCGTCGGTCCGTT
Organism: Desulfobacterales bacterium; assembly: GCA_050124355.1. Classification (GTDB taxonomy): domain Bacteria; phylum Desulfobacterota; class Desulfobacteria; order Desulfobacterales; family JAFDCJ01; genus JAFDCJ01. The sequence continues at coordinate 5,789 of JASFFJ010000512.1, forward strand.
TCGATCGGCACCGTGGGAAGGAGAAGTACCATCA